>JAJZZU010000419.1 GCA_021797365.1 Pseudomonadota bacterium
TCATGGCGACGTAGCCTCACAAATCGTCGTGGATTGGCCCCTCGTTCACGCGAGGGGGTGAGGCTACATTTTACGACCTGCCGCTCGAATTACTTGGTTTTCCTCCGCGTAGCGGCTCCGTCCAACTTCCGGTTGGCGGTTTTCCTGTCGCGCCCCAACTGTTTCCTGTCTCGCCTAAATAGACATTGCACCCTCTTTATAATCTCCGAACCTAGTGGTAGCCGCCCAGAAGGGTTTTTTTCGACCATTACGAGCCGCATGATGCCCCGGGCTTTCGGTTTACGCAATCGCGAGAGCTACGACCGACCACGGCGTGGTCCGTCTCGCGTCTTCGATGGCGTTTACTCGGTTGCACTTCTTCACGCTTACCTTTAAAACCCCAAAAGCCATTGGGTCAGTCACACTGGCCGTACCAGCCGCATGCGCCGCCCCCATTACCGGCCCGAAGCCCACACTACCATCATCGGACACCTCCTTCGCTCCTAATGCGCGCAATCCATGACGTCCCATATTCCCGCTTCTGTCATAAACTTTTTATACAGCCACAATGTTCGCATATCCATCACTTTCTGGAACATTGCCACGTCTTCTCGTGTCCACAACCTTTTTTCGCTAAGTCTCCTCCATGTCCCGCCGTCTTCCACTAGATCCAATTCCCCTTTTTCGTCTCCCACTATACGTTCGTATTCCCCATCTTGCCGGCTGCGATTATGTCGCGCATCAAGCCAGCGAAAATTCCCGATGGAATTCCCTATTAGATGCCTATTTTCATAGAAAGCCCGTCGTATTGCTTCATCGTTGAGAACGTCTCCGGCGACCTTCTCGCCACATTTCCGCCAATTAAAATCGAACGCTGCCTGCGGAACAAGATGGTCCAAATCGATCGGCAGATCATCGTCTCTTTCTGATGTCGGGTCGTACGTGGCTAAGTGTTTGCTCTTGGTTATGTAGCTGCGCTGAAGCCACATGAGCATCCGTCCTATTCGCCTGCGATCCGACGAAAGCACACGAAGGGACTCTCCCAATTTTTCCCCTGCCCCCTGAAACCGCTCTCCCCATCCCCGCAGCTTGGCCCCGAGACCTTCTACCTCCTGCTGAAGTGTGGCCAATACCGCCTTACTCGGCATCGACGCCACATACGCAATCTCGTCTTCCTCGAATCGATGCATCAGTTTACCCAGCCGATCCGTTGCGACGGCTTCTCCATTTAGACCAAACTTCTCGTATGCAAGCCATGCGGCTTTGCCATTGTTGTCCACAAACACCAGCCAGTGGAGAATAAACGCGGTTAGACCCGAGCCCCCGAATCCTGTTCCATCAGACTTGATCTTCATTGCGAGCAACGCCAGAACGTCGACAAGCTCGGTAGGTAGGCCACCAAAAATGATTCCCGGTAGACCACTCGGGTGCGTATCGTATGACAACGCGTCTCTCATGGTTTCTAGAGCGGAAACCAGCTCGGGCGCTTTGCCGGTCTCCAGTCCAACCAGTTCCCCGAACTTCCGCAAAGTCGCCTTTTTGTCTTCCCCATCCAAAGTAGAGACGAACTGCGGTGTTGGACGACTGACCAGCTCGTGGTTCTTGGCCTCCTCCCATGGCGCCAGGACCTTTGCGACGCGCAAGGCGGCCAGAACGAAGTCGACTTCGGTAGCGAGGCGGCCCACGGGACCTTTCATGGTGGCGCTTACGGCATCATGGATTTTAGGATGCTGGTATTTAATAATCGAATACGTCAACTCGTCATCGGTAAGACGCGTACCACCCTGACCGCAACGGGTGAAGAGCTGGATGTACTCTTCCGGGTTGCCAACAATCTCTCCTGATATAACCTGGATAATTACCCGGCTCCTCAGCATATCGTCTAGTCTGGTCAGAAGCTCCCGTACGATATGCTCCTTTGCATTTGGCCACGCCGACATCACCGTGATGAGTTGCTTATCTCTCGGCATTTCCTGGGCATAGCGCAATATCTCTGCGAGCGGAACCGCGCACTCAGAATCGATGATATCGCCACCTGTCACCTGCTCGAACGCTTTCTGTGATGCCTCGTCTTCGGGTCTATTTTTATCCCACTCCTTCCATTTGTCTGAGCGCTTCTTGATGGTAATTTTTGTATTCGGCGCGCTAGAATCGTAGCCAAAAGGCTGTCCGGAGCTGGACATTCGCAGCTGAAATTTCAACCCAGAGCCGCTGGCGGGCGAGGCTGCGAGGTCCACCCAAATCTTCCTCGTTCGCCTCAACTGCCCGCGGCCCAGACCTAGTAAAATGGCCGCCAAGCGCTGCTGACCATCGAAAAGCTGGAAGGAATCTGGTTCTACATCCATCGTTGCACCATCCTCATCGCGCCCGATATACCTTTGGGATTGGGCGCGGTGTACGAGCATCAGGCCTGGCGGGTAGCCGCGCAATAGACTGTCCCAGAAATTGAGGATCTGCTGATTGGTCCATACTACTGAACGCTGGATTGGGGGCAGGGACAGTCGGCAACCGCCTTTTTCTCCAACCCATGCCGCAAGATCAGCAATTGTTATGGCTCTGGGATCTTCTTGGTTCTGGCTGAGTTTTTTGCATAGATCTTGCGTCATACTCTCTCTCCCTCAAGATTACATGATGTATTGAGATAACAACGGATTACGGCCCATGAGGACACTGCGAACACAAACCATAACGCG
>JAJZZU010000420.1 GCA_021797365.1 Pseudomonadota bacterium
TGAGACAGGATTCATAGTTCAGCGTGGATCGCCTTCGATTGTGGAATCAACCTTCTTAAAAACCAACCCAGTCAGGCCAGCCTGTGTTGCCGCTAAAACGACTTCCTTACGCACAAAGAATCCTGTGCAGTGCTCTACCTCGAATATGAATGGAATCTCTACGCCAGCACGGAAAACCAAATGATATTGGGCGCGGAAGTCGTTCGTTTTCGTCTTTTCTGTATCCAGCAGGTCGGGATTCTTGGTCCAGCAAATGAACATGCTGTACCTGGATGGCACATCGATTATGTCGATAGGGTAAAACTCTCCAATCTCGCGGAAAAAGTAACCGAGGACACTGATGGCCTTTTCATTAAAAAAGAGCCCTTCTCCAACCGCGCCATCCAAAACATCCGCCAACGGCAGATAGTCCCCGGAAGGCGGATCGACCAGCATGCAGGGAATGGGTTTCCAGTTTTTATCAAACTCTTCTCTGGTGCCGCTCCTGTACGCTTCCCCGATGTGGTCCAGAAGTTTTGTGTTATCGAACCCAGGCACCCCGCAAATCGGATTGAATACGGGGTCGCCGTGTTCTGTCGAGGGCGTGATTAAGTGAAATAATTGCATGAGATCATTTTCCGGAAAGTTCATTTTTGATTATCTCGAGTTCTTTCTTGACGCCACGGCACGAATCCTTTTTCTTGGCCCTTTCCAGTCTGGAATAAATAGACTTGTAATAATCGCGCGTATGCAACGTGGGGTGCCACTCGCCATTACACTCTGCCCACGGTTTTGCAGGCAGCCACACGCCATTCTCGGCGGAATTGATGTCAATCCCGCATTGCTCGAGTATAGACCTTGCCTTGTCTGCCGGATCCTTCGCCCACGGCCTGTTTTCATTCTGCGGCACGATATGGTGCGCCGCACAGCCCTTGGGGCGGGATTCCCCAGCCGCCTCCAGGGACCTCTCCAGTTTCGCGGTATTGCCGCGGGCGACGTACAGGTCCTTCGCTTCCTGGACCCAGGGATGATCCCCTTGAACACCCTCACACGCCCATAGCGCCGGGACCCCGGGTTTTGCTGGGTCCACCACATGGCAATGGTGCTCGTACAATTCATAGGCTCCCGCCGCCAACCCCACGCCGACGGTGCTCACGATCGGGTGATCTTCCACTCCATGCAGGGCGTATGCGAGTAATCCGGCATGAGGGGTCGGTGAGAAACCCATCAAAAGCGTTGCCAAGATACCTATCAGGCGGTGTTTGATCCCGCGTTGATATTTAGTTGAACCCATGCAGACGCTCTTTGGGTGTATCGACTAAGGAAGGAAACCGGACTCCGAGGGCGAAAGCGAATGGAGCCGCGAAACGGGCGCGCTCGAGTGTGGGCAGAGAGAATCGTTCGCGGCGCTCGACAATGAGCCCGTCTGGACCGAGTTTGTCTTGTGAGTCTCCCCCGCGACGGGTGCCGCCTTCCGAATCGAGCAACAGGTCCATCACCGGCTGGATCAGCACGGGGGGGTTATCCGCATACAGGTCCGGGTAGCGGGAAGGCCGGGTGTCGTTCCCGTACCACAGCAGCATCAGGTCACTTACGGCGTCGTATTCCGTGTCCAGGACGGTGTGCTCGACCGTATGTGTCACCGTGATGTCTCCATTGACGCCTCCAGCAATACCCCATCGCGCAATCACGGTATAACGGTCCACAAAGTCCGGCGTTTCCACAAACAACCCCACGACAGCCGCTCGTGTTCGGGCGGCGGCATACCCTATGATGTACCCCTTATTGGGGTAAGGGCGCCCGACCCGTAGCGCCTCCTCGTTGCGCTGCCATCCGATCTCGGGGATACCGATCGTAAGAAGCCGCACGTCCAGCGGGCCCAGATGCCGCGGGATATGGATTTGGGGAATGACATGAATCAGCATAGGCGCCCCTTTATTTTGGCGTTAAGGTGGACTCTTGGCGCTCGTCATCTGTGAGGGGCCGTTGTATCGGGCTCCTCGCTGGATCCGGATACTCCCGCACCCGCAAATCCTCCGGCCACTCGGCTGGATCGGCGCCTGCCCTGTGGCGCAGTCTCAAGGTGAACCGGCCATCGTTGAAGGCAGCACCCATCTGTTTCATGAAGAAAGGCACGTCGGCACCGCGGCATTGCCGCAGGATTTCGCGGGCCCATTCCACGCGGAACACGCGCGCGCCGGGTCCAGATTCCCCACCACACACAACCCATGCGATCTTGGTCGCCGGATCCGGGCCGAGCCAACTTCCCAGGTCGACGGGACCCAGGAGGGGTTCCAGGCTCACCCATCGGACCGCGGCGGGCGTCTCGAGCAATGCGGGGATGCGCGCCTCGGCGGCCTCCTGATCCTCGGCAGACACCCCCAACCAGACGTTCGGGAGTGGCCATTCCGGCAATCCGGCGTCATCCCCGCCGCGAGAGGCGGCGATCTCCCGCATGGCCTGGCCTACCGCATGCTCCCGATTGTCGTACCCTGGCGCAAACCACTCCCTCATCCGCTCCACGCGCTTCGTCAAGACCTGGAAGGTATGCTGGGGCGCCAGCGCCATCACAGCGAACACTTGGTCGATGAAGGCGTCCGGCACGGATTCATGAAAGAGGTCCGCCATCGAGTTCACAAAGATCATCCGCGGGCGTCGCCAGCGCAACGGC
>JAJZZU010000421.1 GCA_021797365.1 Pseudomonadota bacterium
GCGGCGAATTGGGCGGCGAGACGCGTGTTATCGCAGAGCGTGATCCATGCCGGGTCATGCGCGGGGATCTGCGCGAGGTATGCGCTCAAGGTCGTGGGTGTGACCTCCCCATTCCGATAGCCCTGTTGCCACTCGTCAATGGTCCAGCCTGTGCAAGGCCCCGTCATCATCAGTGTTCCTGTTTGGGTCATATGAGCGACGCCTAGCAAGAACGGTGCCTGGATGGTTGTAGGGGGGCTTGCGCGCCAGCGTGCCCCTTTTTAGGACGTTATCGGACGGGCTCGGTGACGACGTGGCGCTCGCGCGTGCCCTATTGTGGGGCAGACGGGCCGGGCCGGAGCGCGGGACCGTGGGAGCGGCCCAGCGCCATGGTGCCCCCTACCACTGGATGGACCACGAACCAATAGAGACCGACAGACCCGTTATGGTTGCATGAGAGAAAGTGTGGCGGCCGAACCCCAAGGCCCGGCTACAAGACCGCGCGGCACAGGGGGAAGGCGGGGATGCGGCCGGTGCTGGCGGCATGGCCGCCGGGCGAAGCGATGATAGTCCCGGCTCAGCGGCGCGTTAGCGGTATGGCGCGCTCGGCGCGCACAGCTGGCACCGAACAAAGACGGAGCGGGATCGGCGACTCGCCCGTTTGACAGCGTGCCGTTTTCCAAGGCGCGACTGTCATCGACGCGGTCACGGAACAGGTTCGCGTTGGCAGGGCCGCCGCACGGGCGTGATGCGCCCTGGCTTCGTGTGGTGGAGTCCGCCTGGGCGGCGCCGGGCCGAAAGGCCGTGGTGATCGCGCCGGACGAAGGACCGACGACATCGGTGAAGCAAGGGATGGCTTGCTCCCTGACCGGTGCCCTCTTTTTTGGCACCAACCGCGGACGCGACTATGTGGATCCTCTACTGGGATCAGATCGGCTTGCGCTATGGGTGCAACGTCTGGAGGGGAGCGGCGCCTGCTCTTTTTGGTTGGGTTCGCGCCCCGGTCATGAATCCGTTGTGTCTACGAGGAACGCTATCGCGAACGGGCGCTCGGGCATCGGGTGGAGCGCGCCGACAAGATGGGCATGAAGCCCGTGCCGGGCCAACCGGACACTTCATAACATACAGTCAATCAATATGTTAGCAAGTGTTTCTTGAGAGGTTCATGGGGGGAGGGCCGCGTTCTCGCACACGCTGTGGTATTGTCTGACGGGTCGATGCCATCGCCCGCCGGGAGCGGCGGACATGGCTGTCAACGTCAACTCAGGGGGAGGATCAAGGTGGGGAAGGGGCGATCGCGAGCGGGACAGGCGGCGGACGTCGAGGGCGCGGGGGGCGGGCTGGCACTGTGGTTTACGGGACTGCCGGGGAGCGGCAAGAGTACGTTGAGCCGTGCCGTGGCCAGAGAGCTTGATGTCAGCGACCGGCGTATCGTGACGATACTCGATGGCGATATCGTGCGTCAGTTCCTCTCGCAGGGTGCAGGGTTCACGCGCAAAGACCGTTACGACAACGTATGTCGCATCGGTTACGCCGCGAGCCTGATCGTGCGCCATGGGGGTATCGCTGTGGTGGCGGCGGTGTCGCCGTACCGCGATGCCCGGGCGCGGGCATGCGCGTTGGTCGAAGAGGCCGGCGGCGTGTTTCTCGAGATCCACATGGATACGCCGTTCACTGCCTGCGTCGCGCGCGACCCCAAGGGCCATTATGCGCGCGCCCTGGACGGCGACATGGAGTTGTTCACGGGTGTCGATGACCCTTATGAAAAGCCGCTTGCACCCGATATTCGCGTGCGTACCGAGATCGAGGATGTGGCCGCCGGGGTCAGGCATGTCATGGCCATCCTGCAGGAACGGCGCTTCCTGTATTCGGCGGGACACAAGACTACCGGCTGATGCGTAGCCCTCCTCGATGGGGCACCGATCATGGATATCCGATAGCGCGCCCGTCGCAGAAAGAGGCACCCCACAGGTGGCACAGAGGCTCGCATACGGGACTTCCTACCCGGCCACCGGGTGTTTCGGGCATTATGGCTTTGTATTAAGAATTTCTGGCTGATGCGCCCACTCGGCGATGCGCCCCCGGTTCGTGCTAGACTACTATACCGTAATGACGCGACCACGCCCCTTGTAAGCACCCGATGAGCCCATCGTCCACTGCCCGGATCCGGGAGATTCCGTACAACTACACCTCGTTTTCCGACCGCGAGATCGTCATGCGATTCCTCGGGCCGCAGATGTGGGAGACGTTGAATGCGCTGCGCGCGGTGCGTGTGACGGGGCGTTCTGCACGCATGTTGTTCGAGGTGTTGGGGGATATGTGGGTGGTGAGCCGTAACCCCTTTATCCAGGACGACCTCTTGCGCCACGAGCCGCGCCTGGGGTCGCTGGTGTCCGCGCTGCACCACCGCCTCGATCAGATCGTGGCACGCGCCCACGGGAATGCCGAGGCGTTGGCGCTGGCATCGGCGGCGCGCGCGGCCGTTCATGCCTTCGAGGAGGGCTTTCCGCAAGAGCGCGCAAAGCGCAAGCAGGCCCTGCGGGTGTTGTCGCGCGTCACCCACCGCGACAATATCGACTTCAGCGGTTACGCGCGCGCCGCGCATGTGACCGATGCCACCGACTGGCGGGTCGAGTTGCCCTTCGTGGTGATCACCCCGGATAGCGAGG
>JAJZZU010000036.1 GCA_021797365.1 Pseudomonadota bacterium
GCCCATCTCGCGCACACCGTTGAACAGACTGTCAGGCCCTGGGGGGCCGATGAACTCGTTGTAATCTATGCTAAGAGTAGCAGGCGAGTAATTGATCCAGGGCAGGATGCCGGCCGCCGCCAAGCCTTCCTCGGCGAACGGGATCAGCATCTGCCCCACCTCGACGTGGACGCCGGGTATGTAGTTCAAGGTCACGTTGGCGTCGAGTACGCGTGCCCGCGCCCCGGTCCCTGCATTACTGCCGGTCACGCCCGGGTAATAGGCATTTGGATTAGCGGCATTGTTGGCAAACTCCGCCAGAAAGAAGTAATCGATGTTGGGTCCTATGGACCCGCGGATGCCGGGACGAACACGGTAGAATTTAAACTGTGAGTAGCCGTTCACCGTCCCGTTAGCATTGCTGGTCTGCGCATAGGCATATCCCGGCTGAATCACCCCAAACAGCAAGGCGCTCGGCTTCTGTTGGGGCTTTTCCGTGCCATAGACCATGGTCCAGGCCGGCATGGGCTTTTCGTTCATCGAAGGCAGCAAGCCCGCGAACGCGACCGCCGAGGTCGTCAACATCGCCCCCGCCCCCAAGGCCCGCGCCAACCAAGTGCGCTTCTTATTCGGCTTCTTCATTACGTCTCCTCCGGTTTCTTTATGGTTATTGCCATATCACCACTTCAGAAATTCTCAGCCGCCCACCTCCCTCAAGAACCCTTCGATGCCCCGCAGGCATTGGCCATCGACCCCTTCTTCGTGCCGGACGTGTGGTGCCCTCCGCTCCCCGCCATACCGCTTGTCGATTTCGAAGTCGCACCGCTGGCGGGTGCCGTACTCGGGGCCGCACTCGTTGTACCTGCGGAAGGACTCGGGGTTGCGGCCTTGTGATGGCACGCCGTGAGCGTCAGCAGGCTTGCCGCCATTGCCGCTGACATAAGCAGACGTCTTACGAGCGCATTCATTCATATCCTCCGTTCCTGATTTTCAGGCTATTCTTATATTTTATATTTCTTATTTCGTACTATTTTTATCAACCCCATGGGCGCTATGGATTCTCACGACCTTGATTCCACTGACTCGGAATTTTCCATGGCCATTCGCGCCTTCTAGTGAGCTTGTACAACATGTGTCGGGTACGCGCAACCTCATTTGTCAAACATCCAGATGTGATCTTACGACAGCCAGTCCCTGGAGATGCGAGTCCCCATCCTGGGATGTCATGTGAGCACATCGTCGAACGCGATACCAAAATCGTGACGATGCGGCTAAGCGCGCGCGAGGCCGCGTGTGCGCGCCGATTCCATCTGCCTGCCCTATGCGCAAAGGACCGGCGACAACTTTTCCGAAAAATCTCCGCGAGCACACGCGCACCTGCGCCTAGTCGACGAAGCCGACCGAGACCGGGTCGCGATGGTGGTAGGCCCATTGGGTCATCGAACCATCGTAGAGACGGACATTCTTGTAACCGAGCTCCTGCGTGGCCACGAACCAGCCAATGCTCGCCCAGTGCCCGGTGTTGCAGTAGGTCACCACCGGGGCGTTGTGGTTCTCGGGGAGGCCCGCGACGCGCGCCAGGGCCTCGAGCTTGGCCTTGGGCAGTAGATTGCCATTGCGCCCGACCATCCAGGTGACGGGATAAGGGACGGCGCCTGGAATATGTCCATATCGCGCCACGAACGGGGCCTTGGTGAGACCGACGATCTGATGCATCGGACGGTTGTCCACCAGTACCACGTGGGTATGGAGGTCGGCGCGCACCTGCTGCAACGTCGCGTAGATCTGCGGCTGAAAGTGGGCCACGAGATTGCCGTGCGCGTGGCGTGCGGTCTTCGTCAAGGCCCCATGGCTCTTCTGCCAGCCCTCGAAGCCGCCGTTCAGAAGCGCCTCGCTGTTGTGGCCGAGGACCTTCAGGGTCCAGAAGGCCCGGGTCTCACCCCCCAGGCCCAGGCCCATGGGCGTGGCGATGTCGTTGTAGACGACCACCTCGGAGTTGTTGTTGACGCCCACCGACCGGAGATAGGCCTGGATGACGGGGATCGGTGGGAGCATGCGGTTGACACCGCGGATCATCATGCGCCAATGGACGTAAGGGGCCGATATGGCCCCGGGGATGTGGCCAGCGGCATAGGCCTTGGGCGAGCGTAAGTCCAGGATCACGAGACGCTTGTCGTGCATATGGGTCTTCAGCCAGTGCGGGCTCACTATGGGGCCTGGCAGGGCCGCCAGGGCGGTTCCCGAAATCGCGCTTAGGCACAGCGCCGCCAACACATTACGATGCAGCACGGATATTTTTATCCCCATGACGTTCATCTCCCCCAGGGTGGTTCCGGATATGGTTGTCGTCGCGGACTCGTAGCAAGAGACGGACCATTCTGCAATGGCCTTGAATTGGCGTCGGTTTTTTGAGAATTGCGGGCGGGTCGTATCACCAGCATGGTGACCGTGGTCACCAATTTGGTGACCCTAGTCGATGATCAGGGCGATCTTTCTGCGAGCCGCCAAATCCCGTATTGTGCGTGTCGCCCCAGGGATCTCTTGTCCGCGACCGGAGCGACCCCCTAAGTGGTCCTTTGCGTAAACACATGAACGTATCATATTGCGAATGCAGGCCGGGGCGTGGCATCTTGGCGGGAATCGCCGACGAGGGGTTGCGCATGCCGAGGAAAACTTAAGATGACCGATGCCAACGGGCCCTCGGAACATTGCCTGATCCTGTTCTATGCCGCCGGCGCGAGCTCCCTGGCACCCCATATCCTGCTTCGCGAGGCCGGTCTGCCGTTTACGCTGGAGCGAGTCGACCTTGGCGCGAAGCGCTGGCGGAACGGCGATTATCGAGAGATCACACCCAAGGCCTACGTCCCGGCCCTGAGACTCGAGGACGGCGATATTCTCACCGAGTGCGCGGTGATCCTGAGCTATATCGCGGACCAGGCGCCGGGGCAGGGGCTCATGCCCCTTGCGGGATCGCGTGCCCGATACCATGCCTGTGCGTGGCTCAATTTTCTGGCAACCGAGGTCCACGGCAACTTCATAACTCCGGAACGTCACGGGGGAGTGGCCGCCAACTTCCTCGCCAACACCGAGGAGGGTCAGGCGGCGACCCGCGCGCTCGTGGCGCCGCGCCTGGAATATATCGACCGCATGCTGGACGGGCGCCGGTTCCTGACCGGCGAGTCGTTGGCGGCGCCCGACGCCTATCTCTTCGTTATGCTCACCTGGGCCCTGCGCATCCGACTCGATCTCGCACCCTGGGTGCGGTTCGCGGATTATTTTACGCGCATCGCCGCCCGCCCGGCGGTGATCGCCGCTCGCGAGATTGAGGGGCCGCCGCACGCGCTCAGGTCCTAACCCGCCTGTGCGCGCAAGATCGGTTACAGCGGCCTGCGCAAACCTGTTGAGAATTCTCCATGCCGGGCGGTGGTCTTTGGCGCTATGATCGCGGTTTTGCGGGGACCCGCATGGACTTGAAGCAGAATCTCCCCGTGGCGGGCGCCACGCTCCTGGTGTTGGTCGGCATGGCGGCCAATAGTCTTCTGGCGCGCGCCGCGCTCGCCGGCCATCTGATCGGGCCCACGCTCTTTACACTCCTGCGGCTGGCCGGCGGCGCGGCCCTGCTCGCGGTCTTGTCGGCGATCCGTCGCGTCCCGCTCCGGCGTCCGCAGGCGAATGTGTTGTGGCTGTTCCTCTACGCCGCCGCGTTCTCCTACACCTACGTCGTGCTGGGCGCCGCCATGGGTGCCCTGCTGCTCTTTTTCGCGGTGCAACTCACCATGTTCGTGGGCGCCGTGATCGGGGGCGAGCGGCCCACCACGGCGCACGTGCTCGGCGGCGTCCTGGCGCTCGCCGGGCTCTATATTCTGGTGGCCTTGCAACTCCATCGGCCGGCGCCCTGGGCGGTCGTGGGTATGCTCGCCGCGGGCCTCGGCTGGGGCCTCTATTCCATAGGCGGGCGCGGCGTCCGCGATCCTCTGGCGCACACCACGGTCAATTTCCTCTATGCCGCCTTACTGGGGGTCGGTCTTGCGCTTTTGCGTCTCGGTTGGCAGGTCGGGCCGCGGTCTGCACCGCACTGGACGGGCGTACTCGAGGCACTGGTCTCGGGGGCCGTGACCTCGGCGCCCGTCTACCTGCTCTGGTACGCGCTACTGCCCCGACTGCGCACCGTGTTCGCAGCCACGGTGCAACTTGCGGTCCCGGTGATTGTCGCCATAGGGGGTTGGGCGTTTTTGGGAGAACCGATAACCACGCGACTGGCGATCGCCGGCGCCCTGGTCCTTGCGGGGGTGGGCCTTACGATGCGCCGCACCGGGCGCCAGCCGCCACACCCCCCGACTCGGGCCCCCGGGACACGGTGATCGCCCGAGGGCGCTCCCACCAAACACCCCACGACCATCGCAAGATCGCTGTAAGATTCGCCGCGACCTGAGCGACAAAGTAATCGACACATCCTTTCGGGATGGCGGGTTGCTTCGCCCAGGGACGGGCACTTGATCGCAAACCGTCCGGCGAAGGAAATGTCCGCGACGACCGGCCACCGGCAGCGCCTGGGGCCATACACGGTTTTGCCTATCAGGAGACCCCGCATGCCGAATCGCGTCACCCCCTACGAACGGCGCCACGCGCTACGGCGTCCTGGCTCCATCCTCATCGGGCTTTTACTGACTGCCGCCGCGTTTTCGGCCCAGGCCGCCATGGGCTACCCGGGCACGCACACGGACACGACACGCTACCGCTATCCCGTGCTCCTGCAACGGCTCATCGCCGCGGTCAAGGCCCACCACATGGTCGTCGTAGCCCGGGTGAGCGCCAGTCGCGGGGCGGCAGTCCGGGGGATCAAGATCCCGGGGAACGCCGTCGTCATGGTGTTTCGTAACGATTTCGCCGTGACCATGCTCAAAGACAGCGTATCCGCCGGTATCGAGGCACCACTCAGGATCTATGTCACGGCCAATCGTCATGGCACCGCCGACCTCACCTATCGCACGCCGAGCGCGGTCTTCGCCCCTTACCACAATCCCGCGCTGAACCGCCTGGCGCGCACACTGGATCCCATCCTCGCGGCCATCGTGCGTTCAGCGGCCGGGCCGGGGGCCAGACCCGGCCACCTCTCCTGACAATCGCCATGCGCCGGTCGGTGTTCAACCACTCCTGGGTAAGAGCCCGGATGGGGTGTAAGATCGGGCCATGGCGCGCGACTAAGCACGAGGTCCCTCACCTTGCACGGGGACTGCCGTGCCCAGGCGGCCAGGAAGACCCGGGGCATGGCCCTCACGATAACAAGGGCCGCGATACTAAGGGCCTAGGCGAAGGGACGCGCCGCATCATGCTGTCCGGGGACAGTGTTGTCATCACCACTAGCACTCATAAAGGAGTTTCTGATGAAGATAGCGACCTATGCACTGCATACCGCGATGGCCCTGGCTGCAACCGTGGCCCTCACGACGGCGCAGGCGAGCATGAAAAACGCCTGCGGCTCCCAAGGACAAATGATGAAGAAATCCGGCTGCGGCTCCAAAGGCGGCACCATGAAGAGCTCCTATAGCTCCAAAAAAGGTAAAATGAAGAACGCCTGCGGTTCCTAAGGTCGTAACCGGCACCCGTGGCCGCACGGGGCCCTGGCCGCACTTCCCCTCGCTCCCGTCCTTCGGGGCGGGCGGGGTTTTTCCCTGCTTTAATCGACAAGAGGCTTACCCGCTTTAGCGGGTTGAGAGTGTCACGCAAGGCCTCCGGACGCGTGACCGTGAAGCCGCTCGCCGTGCGGTGGTGGCTCGCACTGTTCCTATTCAATCCCGCCACGCCGGCGTGGGCCTGGCCGACCACGGCCTTTCTGAGTCACTACTGGCATAGACCGGTCCCGATCGGGGGACCCTCGCCCCCTCGTTGGCCGGCCTTCGAGACCGCGCTGTCGGCACGCGCCTGCGGCCAATGCCATATCAGTCAATATCGGGAGTGGCGCAAGAGTCGTCACGCCCTGGCCATGGGGCCGGGGGTCATGGGCCAGCTCGCCCAGGCCGGCCTCGGCCGTTGGGCATTCGTGCGCGGCTGTCTGTCATGTCATGCCCCCGCGCGTCGTCAATGGCGTGAGGTCAAGGCGGCCTTGAAA
Organism: Pseudomonadota bacterium; assembly: GCA_021797365.1. The sequence continues at coordinate 6,089 of JAJZZU010000036.1, forward strand.
GGCCATCCACTTGCGACCTTCGCGCGCCAAGGCGTCACCTGCGCCGACTGCCATGTGCGCCACTACCAGCGCTTCGGACCACCCCTCGAACCGTATCTGGCGGCCGGGCGCATCGTCCATGGTGGCTTTACCCCGAGCTGGGACTTCACGCGCAGTCGATTTTGCATAAGCTGTCATCAATTCCACCGGGATGGCGCGCGTCTGCATGGCGCCCTTCTGGAAAACGTCTACGGCGAATGGCGCAAGAGCCGTTACGCGCGCGAGGGGGTGACGTGCCAGAGTTGTCACATGCCGGACGGACGCCACAACTTCTATGGCATACACAACCCGCGCTTCGTGCGCCGCGCCCTCACCATCCGCTTCCAGACACAGCCTCTCGGTGCGGACCATGCCCTCATCGCCCACCTCGTCATCACGAATTCGGGAGTCGGTCACGATTTCCCGACCTACACGACCCCTAAGGTGGTCGCCACCATCTGGCAACGCTGCGCGCGCCACGTGTGCCCGGGCAGCGTCCGCCGTCTCGTGATCGGACGGCGCATCAGTCTCGATCTCAAGCATCAATACTTCGATACCCGGATCAAGCCTGGACAATCCCGCGACCTCTCCTATGACGTCAAAAAGGCCGCGCGGGCCACGGCGCTTGCGGCACGCATCATGGTCTACCCCGACGCCGCCTATGTGCGCTTCTTCCGCGCCTATCTCGTGCGCTATACGCTCACCGCAAGCGAGCGGCGCGCCATCCAGCGGGTGCTCGCCCGCGACGAGCATTCGGACTATGTCCTGTGGCAGGCCGATCGCCCCTTGCCGCCACGATAGCCGCCACAAACGGGCAGGGCCGAATGGCTCGAGCCTCAGGCGCCCTTGCCGCGCACCAGGGTCCCGGGGAAACCGGCGTTCTTGACCGCATTCAAAAACACCGCCGGGCGCGTGCGTGCCGGGATGTATTTCACGGTGACGTTCTGCGTCGATTCATCGACGCCCACGCCCATCACGCCCGGCAGGCGGATGAGCGACATGTACACCGCGGTTGCGCACGAATGATTGCTGCATGTCATCCCGGGGATATGGATGACGGCCTGCGCGAAGCGCATGGCGACTGCATGCGCGGACCCGCGGGGACTGATCGCGGCCACGGCGGGGCTCAGGCTCGCTACCGGGCTCAGGGTGGCCATGAGGATAAACAAACGCGTGATCGACTTCATATGAAATGCTCCTAGGGTGTAGTGGGGATGGACGGTACGATCAAGGCGGGTAGCACATAAGGCGCGAGCAGCGTGACCGCGACCAGGGCGGTACCAAACCAGAGCCAGAAGGCCGAACGCCTGGCCCCGGGCGGGCAGCCGCATGCGGCCGCCCGGCGCCGGTCCCGCCAGTAACGGACATGCGCGAACACGAGCAGGCCCAGGGTCATGGCCATGAGCCATGGACGCAGCGGGTCCAGAATCGTAAGGTCCGAGACCCATGCGCCGCCGATGCCGGCCACCACCAGGACGAGCGGGCCCACGCAACAGACCGATGCCAGAAAGCCCGTAACCACCGCCGCCCACAATCCGCGCGGTCCAGTCGTCACCGGTCGAGAACGCGTGCCCTTATCCGCCATCACACCCAAAGCCCTCGCAATAATCGATAAGCCTAGTTCCGTACCTGGGTACGGAATCAAGACCGGCCGATCGGCGCGGCGCGGCGGCAAGCTGCCGCTCGCGCATGACGATCCCCACCTCAAAGCTTGCCCCGGGCATGGCAAAAGGGCTATACAGGAACGACGCCCCGTCAAGCGGCGGGTCGCCATCACCGCGGATAGGACGCGCGCCAGACACCCGCCGCGCCGTACCCGCCCTGCAGGAGACGCGATGTCAGACCCAAAAAACGAGAATCTGCCCATTGAGGACTATGCGCTCATCGGCAATACCATAACCGGCGCGTTGGTTGGCAAAAACGGCTCGATCGACTGGTTCTGCGCCCCACGCCTGGACTCCGCCGCATGCTTTGCCGCGCTGCTCGGTAATCGCGACAACGGCCACTGGCAGATCGCGCCGGCCGACGGCATAGGGACGGTTCGTCGCCGGTATCGCGACGATACACTGATTCTCGAGACCGAATTCGAGACCTCACAGGGCTGTGCGCGTCTGACCGACTTCATGGTCATGAACGGCCACGACTCCGAGGAGCACTGCCATCTCGTGCGCATCGTCGAGGGGGTGAGCGGCTCGATCGACATGGAGATGATGCTCGTCATCCGTTTCTACTACGGGTCCATGGTCCCGTGGGTACGCCGGGTGGGTGATGCGCGGCTCGCGGTCGCGGGCCCCGACAGCCTCCATCTCACCGCCACGGTCCCCGTCCACGGCCATGATCAGACGACCCGCGCGCGGTTCACGCTCACCGCCGGCCAGCGCGAGATATTTCACCTCGGCTACCAACCGACCCATCATACGACCTACGAGCCCCCGGAACCACTCGCCGCGCTGGCCCACACGGAGGCATGGTGGCGTGCCTGGGCGGCACAGGGCCACTACGAAGGCCCGTGGCGCGCCATCGTCATGCGCTCGCTCATCACCCTGAAGGCCCTCACCTGCCGTTCCACCGGGGCCATCGCCGCCGCGCTCACCACCTCGCTACCCGAACAACTCGGGGGGGCGCGCAACTGGGACTACCGGTACTGCTGGCTGCGCGACGCCACCTTCACGCTCTGGTCGATGCTCACGACCGGCTACACCGAAGAGGCCGTGGCCTGGCGCGAATGGCTCATGCGCGCGGTCGCCGGCCATCCGGCCGACCTCCAGATCGTCTACGGTGTGGCCGGCGAACGCTGGATCGGGGAACGCGAGATCCCCTGGCTGCGGGGCTATGAGGGCGCAGCGCCGGTACGCATCGGCAACGCCGCCGCCGATCAGTTTCAGATCGATGTCTATGGTGAACTCATGGACTCCCTGCATCTCGCGCGTAGCGTGGGGCTTGATCCCGAGGCCCATGTCTGGGATATCCAGCGCGCGGTCATGGGGTTCCTGGAGAGCCACTGGCACCTCCCCGATGACGGCATCTGGGAGATGCGCGGGGGACGCCGGCACTTCACCCACTCCAAGGTCATGGCCTGGGTGGCCTTCGATCGGGCGGTCAAGGATGCCACGCGCTATGGGCTCGAGGGACCCGTGGAACGTTGGGAAGAGATCCGCGACACCATCCATGCGGACGTCTGCGCGCACGGTTTCAATGCCGCAAAGAACAGCTTCACGCAGTATTACGGCAGCGAGGCCCTGGACGCGAGCCTGCTCATGATGGCCCTGGTCGGCTTTCTGCCGGCGACCGACGCGCGCATTGTCGGTACCGTGCGCGCCATCGAGAGCGAACTCATGGACGATGGCCTCGTCTTGCGCTATCGCCCGCAGGAATCGGGCGATGGCCTGCCGGGCACGGAAGGGGTGTTCCTGCCCTGCTCGTTCTGGCTGGTCGACAATCTCGTGTTACAGGGGCGGCATAGCGAGGCCCGGCAACTCTTTGCGCGTCTCGTGGGTCTTTGCAACGACGTAGGCCTCTTGTCCGAGGAATACGACCCGGCGGCGCGGCGGCTGGTCGGCAACTTCCCACAGGCCTTCACGCATGTGGCGCTGGTGAATTCCGCGCGTAACCTCGCGGGCGACGGGCCGGCGGCGCACCGCGCGCGCAATCAGTCGCCGGCCGGGGGCGCCGGCGCGCGACGGTAGATACGCGTCAGCCAGATCAGGGTGCGGGCCTCGAAGGCGGGTTCGAAGCCGGCGGCGCGCATCTGCCGGTCGATGGCCGTCGGATCGTGCACGAATGGTCGATAGGTGCTGCCCACGACCCGGAACAGCCCGGCACCGAGGTGCGCGGCGGCGCGATTGAACCAATGCCGTCGCGGGAGGGTCAACGCGCACACCTGCTTGGTGCGCCCTATGGCCGCGGCCATAAGCCCCGGGGCATCCGGGTAGCAGCACACGACCTTGTCGAGCAGCGTGATATCCGCGGCATCGAGCTCAGGGGCCATGATCTGGAAATCCCCCGATACGTATCGCACCCGCTCCGCAAGCCCCTGGCGCGCCGCCAGCGCCCGCGCCTCGGTCAACATCGCCTCGGCAAGATCGACCCCCACCGCCGTGGCCGCCCCGCGCAACAACAGGTGTTGATGCAGATACCCGACCCCGCAACCGATCTCGAGCAGTGACCGGCCGTCAAAGCCGACCTCGCGCAGACCCGCGACCAGTTGCTTCTGAGTCGCCTCCAGGCCCCGCCGTTCGTAGCGCCGGGTATAGCGCCGCGAGAAGTGCCCGAAACAACGCCCGATTCCGCAGGTCGTACCACCGCAGCATCCTGCCATGCCCACCTCCCGGATCACCGAAGTCTAGGCCGGATCGCGCGCATCCCACAAGCGCGGCCGGCCGCAGTGGCCCGCCCCACGCGGCACCTTTCGCGGCTGCGGCCGTGTCCCGTTACGCCCCGAACACCATCTGCAGGCCGACTGCGATCAATAGGACACCGAACACGCGCTTCAATTGCGCGACCGGCAGGTTATGGGCGAGATGCACGCCGAGCGGCACGACCAGTATGGCGACGGTGGTGAGCGCGGCCAGCGCCGGCAGATAAATATAACCGAGGGTCCCCGGCGGCAGACCGGCGCGGTGCTGACCGGAGAGCGCAAAGCCCATGGCACCAAAGAGCGCGATCGGCAGGCCCAGGGTCGCGGAGATGGCGATCGCGCGGCGCATGTCCACGTTGCAGGCGGTCAGGAACGGGACGGTCAGGCTGCCGCCGCCGATACCGAGGATCGCCGACAAGGCCCCAATGCCCAGACCCACGCCCATGAGCCCGGGGCGCGCCGGCAGATGCCAGTGGGCCGCCGGACGCCAGTTGGCCACGAGCTGCAGGCCGACCAGACCCAGAAACACCCCGAAGACCTCCTTCAACAGGACACCGGGCAGAAAACCCGCCAGATAGCCGCTCGCGAGACTCCCGACCAGGGTGGCAAGCCCGAGCGGCGCGGCCACCGACCAGTCGATCGCGCCCCGCTTCTGCTGCGCGCGGATGGCGGCAAGCGAGGTGAATAAGATGCTCGCAAGCGATGTCCCTATGGCAAGCTTCATGGCCAGTCCCGGGGCGAGATGCTCTCCGGCAAACACGAACACCAGCGCCGGCACCACCACGCTGCCCCCGCCGATGCCGAGCATGCCGGCGAGCAGGCCGGTGGCAAGCCCAAGCCCCATATAGACGAGAATCATGACGACCATACCGCCCCACCCCAAGCACTACAAACACCCTCTCATACCATGCCGCCATAGTCCGCGGCAACGCGGCCAGCCCATACATACACGGTTGCATCCACGTCGCGCCGCGAGCAGAGCGCCTCAATCACGGAACGGGTCCGGATCGTTCATGCCAGCTATCACCGAGTGCAAACCCGAAAGCCAGCGGATCGGATGTCCCTCACCTCATCAAGGACTCGAGGGGGTGAACGACCAAGCCCCGCCCCATACGTAAGCGTTCGCTCCCATCCGCCAGCCGCTAATCGACGAATACCACCGCGCCGTCGCTGCGCGGGTCCGCGCCCCCCGACACCATACCGCCGGCATCACGCATGACAAGTCCCGCATGCCCCACAATCTCATCGAAGGATGCCAGCCGCGACACGACATGGCCGCGCCGTTCGAGCTCATCGAACACGGCGTCCGGGAAACGCGTCTCGATCTTCACGTCATCGGAGGCACTCCCCCAGGTGCGCCCCAAGAGCCAGCGTGGGGCCGCCACGGCCTGCCGGGCATCATCGCCGTAGACGGCGGCCCGCGTGAACACCGCGGCCTGGGTCTGCGGCTGGCCGTCGCCCCCCATGGCGCCATAGGCGAGCACGCGCCCATCGGCGAGCCGTGCGAGCGCCGGGTTCAGGGTATGAAAGGGCCGGCGGCCGGGGGCTATACGGTCGGCGACGCCCGTGAGGGACAGACTCGTGCCGCGGTTCTGCCAACAGATCCCGGTACCCGGCAAGACCACGCCGCTACCGAACTCATGATAGAGGCTTTGGATGAAGCTCACGGCACAACCACGCCGATCCACGACCCCAAGCCATACGGTATCGGCCGGGCCCTCGACGGCACGCCAGGGCGCGGCGCGCGCGGGGTCGATCGCGGAGGTCTCGGCATCGAGCCGCGATGGCACGAGCCACTCGCCCACGTCCGCCCCGGCCTCCAGGAATCGCCCCTTGTGACGATCGCGCACCCGGAAGGCGCGCTTAGTGGCCTCTAGTGCAAGATGGATCATATCCGCGCCCTCGCGCGGGCGTCGATCGAGACCGAGGCGATCGAGGATGCCAAGGATCATGAGTGACAACACCCCCTGTGTGGGCGGCGGCAGGTTATAAAGGGTGCCGAGACTGTGCGCCATGCGCAGGGGTGTGACGACACGCGCCCGGAACGTCCGCAGATCGGCGCACGTCACGGGGCTTGCCACCGCCGCGAGATCGGCGGCGATGCGATCTCCCACCGCGCCTTCATAGAAATCGCGTAGCCCGTGCTGCGCGAGACCGCGCAAGGTCACGGCCAGCGCCGGTTGGCGCAGCGTCGTCCCATGTGCGAGCACGCTGCCATCAGGGGCCAGAAAGTGTGTCCCGAAACCAGGCTGGCCGCGGAGCTCCTCCAGACGCCCCCTGGTGCTCGTAGCCTGACTCGCGCTCACCCTAAACCCGCCCTCGGCGTACTCTATGGCATCTTCCAGGATGCGCCCGAGCGCAAGCGCTGGTCCCTGCCTCTGGGCGAGCGCAAGCTCCCACCCGGCCACCGTCCCGGCCACCGTGTTGGCGGCGAGCGCGCCCCGCGCCGGCATAGCCTCGTGACCTCGCGCCCGATAGATGTCCGGGGTCGCGAGCGCCCCGACCGTGCCGCCCGCATCGATCCCGTAGGGCTCTCGTCCCGGCTCATGAATGAGCCAGAAGCCGTCACCCCCAAGCCCCGTCATGTGGGTCTTCATGTTCACTTTTCTCT
>JAJZZU010000422.1 GCA_021797365.1 Pseudomonadota bacterium
TCATTCGGCGTGATAGCTGTCATATTTGCCTATTTTACTGAAAATGAGTCGACCGCGCTTTAGTACGGTGACAACTACGGTCCTGACATTACGACAAAATTCCGGCTCGGGGCTTCATCAGTACCCTATTCCGTCCTCGCGCCGCCATCGTGGGGTACTGACACCTCACATGTCAACGGCTAGGAGGCTTCGTCATCCTGACCCTTTCCCTGTACATCCCCGGCGTATCCTCGAATCGTGGCGTACGCGATAACGGCCCCGTGCCCACTCGATCCGGAGGGCGGCCCAGACCTCGGCGCAGGCCTCTCCATCGGCGATCGCGGCGATGCACGAGACCCGAGGTCAGCGGCGAGATCCTAAAGTCCCTGGACGATGCGCCGGCCCTGCGCGCCCTTAGCCCGCTTCACGAGCGTGGTCGGGTTTAACGAAGGCCCATGGCTATTCGGTGAGGCGGGGAGGACGGTATGGATGGATGATCTCCACGGATACTGCATCCGCCATCCCCAGGCCGTACGCCTATATCCAGGGCGGTTCCCGGCCACAGAGGCGCTTGCGCTTCGGGAACCGTTCCCGCCGCTCACGGGAGGTATAGCCCTTGAGTCGCCCACGATGGCCGCGGGCGCCCATCGGGGAGCCGCCGACATGAAACCATACCGATGGTCGCTATCCGCTTCCAGGGCCCACAAGGCCGCACGGGTCACAGCATGCGGCGATCAGTGCCTTGCAGGCGGTCTCCCCCTCCCGCCAAGACTGGGCGCCGATACTCTGGTATCCCCACGAAGGGATAGGTGATCTGATAGGATGTCCACCGGGTTTTTCCCGTTCGCCGGGTCTCGTTCATGACGTCGCGCGCCCACTGATTGAGCTCTATCAGCAAGCGCGGGGGTAACGAGGCCTTTATCAGCCGTGATCGGCCCTTCGATCTCTACCAGTTGGCGCTGAGGGCGGGCACGGCCAACACGAGGGTGGAAATTGACAAGGGACAAGATTTCCCACACCCCCACCCACTGGGGCTCTAGAAGGCCAGTCTCAGGAAGCTTGCGAGGGCGCGCGGCGCCGCGTAGCATGCGCCCTGTTCTCCATCCCAACCGGTAACTGCGCTCAGATTCTCGGTCTTTGCATCTAGATGAGGACAACGTGGTGAGGAGCAACACTTTCCAGACTCTTATGCGCCGTCTTTCTGAGAGTGGGTTCAAGCGGGATTTCATACGCTCGGCAATTCTTCCTGACTGGTGGGACGAAGCCTGTGCGAGCGATCCAAACGCCCTATCAGATGTCGAGATTCGCGTCGCGCGCTTCCTTCAAAGATCCATTGCCGACATCAAAAACCCGACCATAGAACTTTCCGTGCCGCAATATGCTCAAGCAAAACTGCGGCGCGTTCGCAATATCGACCGCGACCGTCTTCGGCCAGCGATCCATTCGGCACTTCAGATAGCGGGTGCCGTCCTCAGATCCCTAAGAGCCAACGGCCAGCCATCAGATATACCAACAGACGCGCCCACATGGCGCCATCAAATCAGTCCAACCGATCAGGCGATCAATCTCAATGATCTTCTTGGTGACCTATGGAGCCGTAACATCCCTGTCGTACCCGTTGCCGTGCTACCAGCCCCCACCTTTCAGGGATTGTCGTGTATCGTGGATGGTCGTCCAGTCATCCTTCTCGGCCACAAGATTGACCAACCAGGCCGAGTCGCCTTTGTCATTGCACACGAAGCGGGACATATTGCCGCCCGCGACTGCACACCAGGTCAACCTGTCGTCGATGAGGAAGACGAGATCGCCGACGATTCCGAGATCGAACGCAATGCGGATCTGTTCGCGATGCGTCTTTTGGTTGGCCACGACACCATCCCTGATGTCATGGGCAACGATTTCCGGGAACTGGCACAGAACGCGGCTGACATGGAACATACTATGGGAGCAGAGGCGAGCATAATCATTTCCGCGTGGGCCCGCCGTACCGGTGAGTACGCAATGGCGGCTAGAGCTGCGACAGCACTTTACAAGGGCGCAGGCGCGCGAAATGCACTTCTCGAGCATTTCGAGCGCAACGTGAATATAGATTCAGCCACGGAGACAGATAGAAGTCTACTAAGCTGTATATACGGCAACTCTGAAACGCGTGTCACTGCTGATTGATAGCGACGCGTTCTGCATACTCGCCGCCTCGCAATTGCTCGACGATACAGTCCGCCTGCTTGGCGCTAATAAGTCAGGATGCGCGCGGTTACCAGCCCTTCCCTATATGTTGCGGAAGGGGCGACTGAGAAACCAATACGGCGGCCCCACTAGCGACAATCTGATCCCCATTGCAGAATCAATGCCTGCCATCGATCAACCAGACTCCCAGTGGCTGGACAGGCTCATCCTGATCCAAGACATCGGCCCTGGTGAGGCGCAGCTCTTTGCATTGGCCGCCGAGAAACAGTTCACTATAATCACAAATGACAAGCGGGCATTACGCGCCTTAAAGGACGCTTCAGGATTTGCGGATGCGCTTGCGGGCCGAGTCGTCGTTGTAGAAGCGATGTTGATCGCTCTTTGCACCCTGCTTGGACCAGCAGTGGTGAACACGCGAATGCAATCGTTGGTTTCGCATGATACTATGATCCGCGTGTGCTTCTCGCCAAGCAATTCA
>JAJZZU010000423.1 GCA_021797365.1 Pseudomonadota bacterium
ACCGCCAGACGCGCGACATCGTCGACATCCGAGACGACATACACAGGTCCCGGGATACGGCCTCGGGTCCCCTCCACCTCGGGATGCCCGGGGTGACCGATGATGATCACCGCATAACCCTGAACACTGTAACGCTGGGCTTGATAATGAACCTTGGTCACCAACGGACAGGTCGCGTCGAGTACATCGAGGCGCCGGTCGGCGGCCTCGTCAACCAGGGCGGTGGCGACGCCATGGGCACTGAAAATGGTCGGCGCACCCTCGGGGACCTCGTCCAAGCGCTCCACGAATACCGCCCCGCGGGCCTTCAGGTCCTCGACTACGTGCTGATTGTGAACGATCTCATGAAGCACGTACACGGGCGGACCGTATACCTCCAGGGCCCGCTCCACGATCTCTATGGCCCGCACGACACCGGCACAGAATCCACGCGGCTGGGCCAGCACCACATCCATTTCGGATCTCGATTCCATTTCTGGTGGTCTTCTCTTTAAGTTGCGTCCAGGCCTAGGCGACCCAAGCCGCCCTGATCCTGATACCTTAGCATGCTACTGAACGGCGAACCAGGGTAGCAGTGCGGCGATGCCAGACACTATAGGTTGGGCCTCAAGTAATCCAGCTATCCACCAGTACGAGCGCGGCGGCGGCCATGACTAGCGTGGCCGCCCATCCGACTATGAGCGAGCCGGTGGTGATGACGAAACGGCCCATCACGCTGCGTCGTCGGGCGAGGATCATCATGCAGGCGAGAAGCGGGACGGCCACCAGTCCGTTCAGCGCGGCGCTCAAATAGAGCGCGCGCATGGAGTTGAACGGCAACAGCACGATACCAAGACCGGCCGTGCACACCAACACGAGCACCAGATAGAAGCGCGGGGCGGCGTGGATCGGCGCCCCCAGGCCTTGCGGCCAGCGCAATATGCCGGCCAGCGCATAGGCGCACGCGGCGGCCATGGCCGGGATCGCCAAGAGCCCCGTGGCCACGAGCCCTGCCGCAAATACTGCCGAGGTCCACGGCCCAGCCAGGGGCGCCAGCGCCGAGGCCGCGGCGCTGGCGGTGTCGACGCGCACGATACCGTGGGCGCCCAGGGTCGCGGCGGCGGTGACGATGATGAAAAACGCCACGATCTGCGAGAGCGCCATGCCGATATAGGTGTCGAAGCGGATGCGGCGCAACTCGCACGGCGCCTGGGCGGGCCGCGCGATCAGTGCGGCCTTGGTAGAATCTCGTTGCGTGATCTCAGCCTCCTGGCCGGCCTGCCAAAACAGCAGATAGGGACTAATGGTGGTCCCGGCGATCGCCACCAGGGCGGTTGCGTAGTGATGACCCGGCATGAGCGTCGGCACAAAACCCGCAAGCGCCTGGCGCCAATCGACATGCACCGAGAACGCCGTCGCGACATAGGCGAGTAAGGCCAAGGACAAGACCTCCAGTACCCGCGCATAGCGTTCGTAACGCACCAAGACCTCGAGGGTCACGATGATGACCAGAAAACCGGCGGCATAGGAAAGACGCAGGCCACCGAACAATAAACGCGCCGCACCCCCCATCGCCATGAGATCCGCCCCGATATTGATGACGTTGGCGACGAGCAGGATGGCCACCAGGGAGTAGCCGACCCATGGCGGATAATGATCGCGCAGGTTGGCGGCCAGCCCCTTGCCCGTGGCCCGCGCCATCTCCGCGCTCACCTGCTGAATGACGGCCACCAGCGGGTAAAACACCCACAGCGTCCAGATCAGCTGGTAGCCAAAACGCGCGCCGACCTGCGAGTATGTGGCGATATTGCTCGGGTCATCGTCCGCAACTCCGGTGAGGAGCCCAGGACCGAGATCTCGCAGACCCATGCGCCGCCTCACCCCGCCGTTTCGTGCCGGACTGTCCGCCATGAGAGAGAGCCTAGGGACCGTGACCAGCGGCCGCCAGCGACCATCAGGGCCTAAACCCTGCGCTGGGCCGCGGATCGCGGCGACGCGCGGCCCAGCGATCTCTGCCCAATGAGATAGGTCTTATCAGCAGGCAAGGGCCCTCGCGGGTTACAGCAGCCATTCTCACCATGACACCGCCATGAGCATCCAGCAACATTCCGCCTACGCGGCAGGTGCCCGATATCCAGTGCCGACGCACAACAGCAAGATCATGTGCGCACCCCGCCTCCATACCGGCCTGATCTTCGCCCCCCGTGCATGACGAAAAACTCGCAAACCGGGACACCCGGACGTCCGCAACGTATTGCCCAGAGAACCCATATCCCAGCCCATCCATCTTGTACTCCGGCCCCCATCTCGGTAGGGTGCGACATGCGCGCCTCATGGCCCGTGAAGCGACTGGCGAGGGTCTACCCCGCGCCCGCCCGTGGCGACCGCCGCCGCAGCCGTACCCTGGCAACGGACCGACCATGACCGACGGCCGCAAACCCCACAGAATCCTCGAGGAACGACCATGCGAATAGCCCACACCATGATACGAGTCGCGGATCTCGACCGCTCCCTGCGCTTCTACGAAAACGCGCTCGGCATGCGCGTCCTGCGGCGCACCGACTACCCCGACGGACGCTTCACACTGGCATTTGTCGGCTACGGCGACGAACGCGATACCGCGGTCCTCGAACTCACCCATAATTGGGACACCGCGAGCTACGA
>JAJZZU010000037.1 GCA_021797365.1 Pseudomonadota bacterium
TGTGATTTCAGACGTCACCGACGAAGCGGTTGTCGGAGAGGCGCTGGATGAAGTAGTTCGGCAGTACGGTGGGTTGGATATCGTGGTCTCGAATGCCGGCATCGCATCGTCGGCGCCCTTCGAGGAGACGGACTTGGCATTGTGGAACAAAAATATCTCGGTTCTAACCACGGGATATTTCCTTGTAAGTCGCGCCGCATACCGGATCCTTCTTCGACAGAAGTTGGCGGCGAGCATCGTGTTTGTCGGCAGCAAGAATGCGCTTGCGGCCTCGGCAAATGCGGCCGCATATTGCACCGCAAAAGCCGCAGAGGTACATTTGGCGCGATGTCTTGCGCTCGAAGGAGCATCCCACGGCATACGAGTCAATGTCGTGAATCCGGATGCGGTGCTTCGTGGCTCAAAAATTTGGAGCGGAGAATGGCGGGCGGAACGGGCCGAGGCGTACAATCTGGATGAAAAAGATCTTGAAGAGTTCTACCGATCACGGAGTCTCCTCAAGCGTGAAGTGCACCCTGAAGACGTGGCGGAGGCGGTTTACTTCTTTGCGTCAGACCTCTCGGCAAAATCCACTGGGAACATCCTAAATGTCGACGCGGGCAATGCCGCGTCGTTTACTCGGTGAGGACGGACATGTCAACCCTCTCTCCAGAATTCATCGCTGCGGAAAACGCGGTCCGGGCCCAGGCGCTCGACTCAGACTATGAAGCGTTACGCGTCCAGCTCGCCCGCCGGGGATTGGATATCGAGGAAATCACTCAGGCGGTAGCACGCTTTGGTGTCGCGATACCATCCTGGGGCGTCGGTACGGGCGGGACACGCTTTGCACGGTTCCCGGGACCGGGCGAGCCGCGCAATGTATTCGAGAAACTGGAGGATTGCGCTGTCATCCACTCGCTAACGGCAATGACGCCCACGGTGTCGCTACATATCCCCTGGGATAGAGCTGAAGACTACGGGGAACTTAGACGACACGCTGCGGCGCTGAACTTGAAATTCGACGCCGTCAACTCGAACACCTTTCAAGACCAGGTTGGACAAGCGCTGTCATACAAATTTGGGAGCCTAACTCATACGGATCCGGCGGTGCGTGACCAGGCAATTGCTCACAATCTGGAGTGCATTGCGATCGGCGAAGAGCTTGGCTCCCGGGCGCTCACGCTCTGGATTGGCGATGGCTCTAATTTCCCAGGCCAACAGAATTTTGCGCGGGCGTTTGACCGATACATCGAATCCGTTTCCCGGATTTATTCGGCGCTTCCTACAGGTTGGCGACTGCTGATTGAGCATAAGATGTACGAGCCTGCGCTCTACTCGACCGTCATCCAGGATTGGGGTAGTTCTCTCATGGCTGCGCAGGTGCTGGGACCGAAGGCCTACTGTTTGGTCGACCTTGGACACCACGCTCCGAATGTTAACATCGAGATGATCGTGGCGCGGCTTATTCAAGCGGGACGACTTGGCGGGTTTCATTTCAACGATTCGAAATATGGTGACGACGACCTGGACGCCGGCTCCATAAATCCCTATCAGCTGTTTCTTATCTTCAACGAGCTCGTCGACGCTGATTGGCGCGAGGTTCCGGAGTTGAGTCCTGCGTACATGCTTGATCAATCACACAACGTGACGGATCCAATTGAGAGCCTCATGGCAAGCGCGATCGAGCTGGCACGTGCATATGCCCAGGCGCTCATCGTTGATCGCAACCGTCTCCTTGACCTACAACAAGCAAACGACGTATTGCCGGCATCGCTGGTGCTCAAAGAGGCGTTCACGACGGACGTATCGCCCATCCTTGCCGAGGCGCGGAGACGAAGCGGCGCTGCGCTTGACCCGATTGGTGTCTATCGGGCGAGCGGATATCGCAAGAGAGTGGCAGAGCTTCGGCCCGTCAAGGTAAAAGTCAGTGCGAGCGGAATCGTCTGATCCCGCGCGAGCCAGGTGGTAGCGCTGGTCGGTGCTGCGTCGAATGCGAACGGGAGCGGCTGTCTTCAGCGGCTCGGGAAGACAGTGTCGGCTCGACGGAATCTTGCGAGCACCACCGGGCAGATTCACGTGATCGACGGCGGCTGGAGCATCTGAGCGCCCCTGCGCGCGCAGTGGAGCATAGGCATGCCTTGGAAACGCCGGCCCTTCTATGGGCGTGACATCGCCTCGACGCACAACATCGCGGATCTGCGCGCGGTGGCCCGCCGGCGGGTGCCGGGCTTCGTGTTCGAATACGTGGAGGGCGGCGCGGAGGACGAGGCGAGCCTGAACGGCAATCGGGCCGCGTTCGGGGCCTTGCGCTTCGTGCCGCCGACTCTGATCGATACCGAGGGCCGCAGTGTGGGCACGGAGCTGTTCGGCGCGCCCTGCGGCGCACCGCTTGCGATCGCGCCAACGGGCCTGAACGGCATGCTGTACCCGCACGGGGACATCGCGCTCGCGCGCGCGGCGGCCGCGTTCGGCATTCCCTTCACGTTGAGTACGCTGTCGACCACGCTGCTGGAGGATGTGGCAAGCCAGGCGGGCGGGCGGCTGTGGATGCAGCTGTACGTCATGAAGAACCGCGCCATCGCCGAGGACATCATGCACCGGGCCGCGGCCGCCGGTTACGAGGCGCTGCTGTTCACCACCGATGCCAACGTCTTCGGTAGCCGGGAATGGGACAAGCGCAACTATCGCAAGCCCGGCAAGCCCCGTGCGCGCGCCGCGCTCGACGCGCTGCGGCATCCGCGCTGGCTTGCCCAGGTTCTGGCCCGGCACGGCGTTCCGCGCTTCCGCAACATCGAGAAATTCCTGCCGCCGGGCGCGGCCAGTGCCGTCGGCGGCAGCACGATCATTCCGCAGATGTTCGCCCCCACGTTGACCTGGGCGGACATCGCCTGGGTGCGGGAGCACTGGCCGCGCAAGCTGCTGATCAAGGGCGTGCTGACGGTGGCGGATGCGCGTCGCGCAGCCAGTCTCGGTTGCGACGGGATCGTGCTCACCAACCACGGTGGCCGCCAGCTCGATTACTGCGTTGCGCCCATCGAGGTGCTCGGCGAGATTGCCGCCGAGGTCGGCGACCGTCTGACGGTGCTGATCGACAGCGGCGTGCGCCGCGGCACGGATATCGCCAAGGCGCTCGCACTCGGGGCCGATGCCGTGATGGTCGGTCGGGCGACGCTCTATGGCCTGGCCGCCGCGGGCGAGCCGGGTGTGACACGGGCCCTGGAGATGCTCACCGTCGAGCTCGATCGAGTGATGGGCCAGCTCGGCTGCCGCTCTGTCGCCGACATCGGACCGCATCTGCTGCGGGGCCGCTGCGGAACGCAGAGCGGAAGGACCGATGATCATGATCCGGCAATGGGGGAACACTGATGACGCGACCATCTCAACGCCTAATAGGGATCAAGGGTGATCGGGCGTTTATACACGCGCGAAGACACTCAGCGGTCGGTAGGTCTTGTACACCTGTCATGCACGCGGTGATCCGCGGACCGTCCATGCTTCTTCAGTGGAGCCACAGGCGCTCGCTCTGGGCTCCAGAACGCTGGGTCCAGCTGCTGCGGATGATGGGGCGTCGGTCCGCTGTGACAGTGGTCACTGTCGGGACAACGGCGCCAGTTCAGGTGGGTACGGGACTCGGAATTCGATACGGACAGGACAGGGGGCGGATGCTATGAAACTGCTCAGTCGGATGCAGAGGCATCGTATAGGGAAGATCATATGTGCCTTGGCAATGCTTGTTGCAGCGAATTCCGTTGTTGCGGCACAAGTCTCCACGGGTCCTGTAAAAGTATCGATTAACTGGCGGCGCACAATTATTGTGTCGCGCTCGACGCCTACGTTTCAGGTGGTGGTAAATCCGCTGTTGCGAAGCAGTTCTCCCATTTACAAGAACGCGTTCCGTGCTATCAAAGATATGGGGGCAAATTATGTGCGATTCGTGGCATGGCTGCCGTACCCAAAGCTAGCTGTTGCCGAGTTGAAGGCGCCGACCGCGACACACACCTATTGGAACTTTTCGCTCATCGACCCCTTGATGAAACGATTCATGCAGGCGACCTCTGGGCATTCTACTATTGTCAATTTCAGCACCATACCGGAATGGATGTTCAAGACGAGGAAGCCTGTGTCTTATCCGAAAAATCCGAATCGGGTCGATTGGCATTATGAGCAGGGTACGAAACTTCGCGACCCAACTTGTCGACAGTTGGCGAACTATTATGCGCGATTAGTGAGTTGGTTTACGCGAGGCGGGTTTCGGGATGAACATGGGAAGTGGCATTACTCTGGTTTGCACTATCGCTTCCCGTATTGGGAAGTGCTCAACGAAGTGGACGCCGAACATCATACTACTCCCCAGCAGTACACGCGACGATATGATGCGATAGTCACCGCGATTCACAAGATTAGTCCAAAGACAAAATTTCTCGGGTTGGCATTGGCATTTCCAGAAGATGGAGTCAAGTATTTCGAGTACTTTCTGAATCACAAGAATCATCGCTCGGGAATCCCGCTTAATTTTATTTCATTCCATTTTTATGCCAGTCCCGCGTTGAGCGAGGGGCCGAATAATTGGCAATACACGTTCTTTGATCAGGCAAAGGGATTCCTGGCGTCCACACGATACATCATCGCGATCCGGGACAGGCTGTCACCGAACACGAAGATAGACACGGATGAGTTGGGTGTGATTCTCCCAACGGATGCCCTTGGAACTAGGGCGCGTAGAGCACTGCACTATAAGATTCCGAGGATTTACTGGAACGCGGCGGCGGCGCTGTACGCATACTTGTTTGTGCATCTTTCACGTCTGGGGGTGAATGTCATAGGCGAGTCACAACTGGTCGGATACCCGTCGCAGTTTCCGAGCGTGACAATGATAAATTGGCGGAACGGAAAGCCTAACGCGCGGTATTGGGTGCTGAAGATGATTCTGGATAACTTCCATCGTGGCAGCAGACTGGTATCCACGCGCGTATCGCAACGTGCAGTCGCGTCTCAGGCATTTGTTACGACCGTTGGTCGGAAGCTGTTGCTTATAAATAAGAGGAACCGAGTCGTAACGGTTCGGTTGCCGAAGGCGTTTAGCGGAGCGAATGAGTGGATTGTAGACCAGTCGACCGGCGAGGGACGGGCTCGTGAACTGAAACATTTAGGCGAAGTGGTCCGATTACCACCGTTCGCTGTTGCTGTGATTGCGTGGTGACGCGGACGCCGCAGGAGACTGTGTGTGATTCGAAAAGCGTTTATGATGTCGATAAACCCGGGTGCCGATGCCGAGTACGAGAGGAGGCACAAGAGGATTTGGCCGGAGTTGATGCAGGTATTTAGGGCACACGGAGTGCACGTATACGGGATTTTTTTGCGTCCAGGTGCGGAGCAATTATTTGCGTTCGTAATGGTCGAGAGTGAAGCGCAGTGGGCTTCCATAGCGGATACGCCCGAATGCAGACGGTGGTGGGAGTACATGGCGGAGCTGATGCCTCATGACGATGCTGGCGCACCGATAGTTATTGAGTTGAAGGAGATGTTCTGGCTTGCGTGAGGGAAGTAAGCCTATTTAGCGGCTTGCCCGGTACGTTCAGGACATGCCGCTGCCTGCAGGGGTATCCTTCTTGAGTGTGTCCCAGGAGACCGGATATGTCACCTCGAGTTGTCGAGCGGTTCAGTGGAGCGCGAGCGCTGTTGTGTGTAGGCATTGGCATCGCGGCGTTAACACTGAGCGCATGTCAGGTCAAGACTCACGCTATGGCGACGGTATCAGGGTCGGTCTGCACGCGTACGGAGTGCCCTTGGCTCAATTCGCGTCTGCCGATCGCAAGACGAGTGGCCCTGCTCATGCGCAGGATGACCTTGGCCGACGACATCAAGTTGATCGGGAAACATGGCCGGGGTGTAAAACTCTGCTTCGGAATCGCAGGAAAATCCGGTACGACCTGCTTGCCACCAATTGACCTCAGGGACGGTCCAAATGGCGTCGGCGACGGGGCGAGAGGGGTTACCCAGCTGCCCGCAGGGGCAGCACTTGCCGCGACCTTCTCGCGCCGGCTTGCCTACGAGTACGGACAGGTGATCGGAGCCGAGCAAGCCAGCAAGGGCGTGTCCATCGATCTGGGTCCGACCGTCAATATCGACCGCGATCCGCGCTGGGGCCGAGAATTCGAGAGCCTGTCGGAAGATCCATACCTGGCGGGGCGGGTCGCTGCCGCGGAGATCCGGGGGATCCAGAGTAAGGGAACCATCGCCCAGGTTAAGCATTTCGATGCATATAACCAAGAAACCTATCGTAACACGCGCAAGGATGACGTAATCGTGTCCCAGCGCGCACTGCACGAAATCTACATGCCCGCGTTCCGCAGAGCGATCCGTGCCGGCAAAGTGGGCTCGGTCATGTGCTCAATGGCGATGGTCAACGGGCACTTCAGCTGCGATAATCGCTACCTGCTCACAGACGTGCTGCGCCGAGAGTGGGATTTCACCGGTTTCGTCGCTGCCGACTATGACGCGGTGCATAGCCTCTCGGCGGCCACCGCAGGCACAAACATCGAAAATCAAGTTCACTTTTTCGGCAGACCCCTGCAGCAAGCGGTGACGGAGGGAAAACTCTCGCGCGCCGTGGTTAATTCCATGGTTGCGCCGATCCTCTACCAGTTGTTCCGTTTCAATTTCGTGAATCATCCGCGGCAACGTCCTCGATACTATTTTGTCTACCACCCTCGACCGGCGGCACTAAAGGTCGTGGTGGCCACCACGCCAGCGCATCGGGCGATCTCGACCCGGGTTGCCGAAGCGGGCACCGTATTGCTGAAGAACGCCGCGGACCTGCTACCGCTGGCGACAAATGAAAAGGTCGTGGTGGTCGGACCTGCGGCCTCGGCTCAGGTCACCTCGGGCGGGGGTGGGAGCGCCGCAGTGATTCCCTCGAGGGTGATCAGCCCATTAGCGGGGATCGAGGCGCTGGCGGGCACATCCCAGATCCGCTATGTCCAGGGTTTGCCGACCGATGCGGAACTGACGCCGATTCCGGCGGCCGACCTCTCGGCACCTTTTACGGGTAAGAGTCGCGCGGGGCCATATTCGGCAACCCTGCGGGCTCCGCAAACCGGCACCTACATCATCGGTTTCATCAATGGCTGTTATTGCGACAGAGTGGCTAGCCTCGCCATCGACGGACGAACGCTGGTCAACAATCCGGACGGACCGATCTATACGGCGGCGATTCATCTGATCAAAGGCCAGCGCTATAAACTGACAGTAACGGGCCCGGCGATGAGGCCAGTCTCGAAGGGGAAACAAATGATGCGCCCAAAGGCTCTAGGCCAGCTGCGCTGGGCGACCCCGAGTGTGGTGCGTACGGACATTGCCCAGGCGGTGCAGGCGGCGAAGAGCGCACCGGTGGCGCTGGTGGTGGTGGCGGACAACACCGAGTCCGAAGCAGCGGACCGGCCGGATCTGCGCCTGCCCTCGGCGCAGAACGCGCTGGTGAGCGCGGTGGCGGCGGTCAACCCGCACACGGTGGTGGTGATTCAGGCGGGCGCTCCGATCGTCATGCCGTGGATCGCGCGCGTGCCGGCGATTCTCGACACCTGGTACCCGGGCCAGACCGATGGGCGGGCGCTGGCGAATGTGCTCTACGGCAAGGTGGACCCGAGCGGACATCTGCCGGTGACCTTCCCGGTGAAGCTCGCGGACGTGCCGGCGGCCAAGCCCGCGCGCTTCCCCGGCATCGACGGCAAGGTGCACTACTCGGAAGGGATCCTGGTCGGCTATCGCTGGTACGACGCCAAGCACATCAAGCCGCTGTTTCCGTTTGGGTATGGACTGTCGTACACGCGGTTTCACTTCAGCGGCCTGAAGTTGAGCCGCCGCACGGTCGATGGCGTAACCGGCATCCGGGTGAGCGCGCGCATGACGAATGTGGGTCACGTTGCGGGTGCGGATGTCGCGCAGCTGTACCTCGGGATGCCGGCCTCGACCGGAGAGCCGCCGCGCAAGCTGGTCGGGTTCCAGCGCGTGACGCTCGCGCCCGGCCAGTCGAAGGTGGTCCACTTCATCATCACGCCGCGCGAGGAGTGGTGGTGGGGTCATGAGGGGTGGGTCGAGACGGCTGGGACCTATCGGGTCTATGTTGGAGATTCGTCCGCGCTGGCGAATCTGCCGCTGCGGGCGAGTTACCGGATGACGCGCTCGATTGGCAGCAGGGAGGTGTCGGTGTCGGCGCCGAAGACTTTCAAGCCCGGGGTGCGATCAGCGGTGAGGGTGACGCTGAGCGCTGGGGGCACCGAGACGCTCGGGGAGGCGAGCCTGAGCCTGAAGACCCCCGGAGGCTGGCTGGTCACGCCCCTTGGTGCGGTGGCGCAGGCGAAAGTCGCGGCGAACAAGGCGGTGACGGTGAAATTCGCGGTGACCCCGCCGTCCTGGGCGGTGGCACAGTACGTGACGCTCTATGGCACGGCGGATCTGTCCAGTGGGGAGTGTTCGGGCGCGAACAGGTGCTGCGTTGCCCGACGTGATGGCGGCGTGACCGTTCTGGTCAGTCCGTAACGTTGCTGGCACCCCTCCCTGCCGACGCGGCTTCGCGGGGGTCCTATCCATTGAACTCAGCACAGGGTACAGGTTTGCGGCAGGAACTGCTCGTGCGAGCAGCCCCCGCTCAGGTCCGGAGCCGATGCCTCATGAAGCGCCGAAGCGGGAAGAACTTCCGTCTATAGATAGGCCAACGTGAAACGCCGTGCTCGAGACCCGCATTCCACCTTAACCTGCACCCTCTGTCCAATAGGCGGCTAGCCTGGATTTCCACGGCGCACTGATTAACTAGTGTCTGGCCGAAAACGCAAAACTCTCGGGAAACGCAGGCGTTTTTGCGGAAAACGACAGCCGAAGAAGTGCGGGGTAGGCTATCATATAGGCGACGAGTGGCAGCGCTCAGTGCGACCGAAGGGCTGTTTTTCGTAGGCGAGAGAAGTCCCGGTGGTCGTAGGCGAGTGCGGCCACCCGAAAATCTTCGCCAAGTGAGACCGCCATGCGCACTGTGCTGAACCCTCAATTGACGCTGACCGAGACGAACATTGGGGCGATCCGGATTAGCCTGAAATCGCGCGACGATATCCCGAAGCTGCTGTTGGGATTGCAGTATCTTTACACCCATCCGGAAATCCGCGATGCGGTATTTGAGATACTCAAGGAAGTGGTGCCGAAGAAGGTGGGCGGGAAAGGCAAGGCGAGGATCAGCGTCGGCCGCCCCGGGATGGAGCAGTGGCGCATTCTGGTGCTGGGGACGTTGAGGCTGTGTCTGAATGTGGATTACGATCGGCTGGTGGATCTGGCCAACCATCATGTGACGATACGGCAGATGATGGGTCATCCTGGTCAGATCGACGACCTTGACCCGACGGAATACACTTTGCAAACGGTTAAGGACAACCTGCGGCTGTTCACGCCGCAGATACTCAACCGTATCAATGAGGTGGTGGTCCTGGCGGGTCATGAACTGATCAAAAAAAAAGACTCGCGCAAATACTCTGAGAAAGTCAACGCTCGAGCTGATTCGTTTGTGTTGGAAACGGACGTACATTATCCAACTGACGTGAATTTGCTGCTGGACGCAATCCGCAAGACGGTGACGATTTGCGGCAGGGCGTGTATGGAGCGAGGCTGGAGTGAGTGGCGGCAGTATCAGCACAATGCTCGCGCGTTCAAACGCAAGTGTCATAAGATCAGCAAGCTCAAGCGCTCCAGTGCGCGCAACGAAGTCACGCGCACGACCCGAAATCATGAGATTCAGGAGGCGCACCGCGACTACATTGAGGAGGCCGAAGGTTATTTGGCGCGGGCACGCGAGACTCGCGAAAAGTTGGAAAAAGAGGCAGCCGTCAACCTGATCTTGGCGATCGAGCTGAAAGAGCTCGATCGGTTCATGCAGCATGCCGAACGCCAGGTGGAGCAAATCCGCCGCCGGGTGCTGCAAGGGCAGATCATCCCCCACGCAGAGAAGGTGTTCTCGATATTCGAGGAACACACGGAATGGATCAGTAAGGGCAAGGCCGGCGTGCCGGTGGAACTGGGCGTGAAGGTAGCGGTGGTCGAAGATCAATATCGCTTCATTCTCAATCACCGGGTACTGCAGAAGACCGAGGATGTTGAGGCGGCAGTGCCGCTGATTGAGGAAACCCAGAGGAAGTACGAGACGCTCGACAGTGCCAGCTTTGATAAGGGCTTTCACAGTGCCGAGAACCAGATGGATTTGGCAAAGATCGTCAAGCTGGTCGTGCTGCCGAAGAAGGGGAAATGGAGTGCCGCGGATATGGCGCGCGAAAGTGATCCTGAGTTTGTCAGCTTGCGTAAGAAGCATGCGGCCGTCGAGTCGGCGATCAATGCGCTGGAGTGTCATGGTCTGGACCGCTGCCTAGACCATGGCATAGCCGGCTTCAAACGCTACGTGGCGCTGGCGGTTCTGGCGCGTAATGTGTTGCGCCTGGGCCAGATCCAACACAAGCAGGCGCAGCATCGTAGGCGACTTCCCTACAGACAAGCAGCATAAGCTGTCAGGTTCAGCGCCCGCAACGGGGCCATGGTGGCTCACGGGCTGCTACGTGTAAAAACCTCCTTCCTGTCTGTTATATCGCCTCTCGCCATCACGTGAGCCGACATGAGGTGGAATCTTCGTACTCCAACTGTACAGAATATCAGCGGTTTGCCGCGCCAAACTCGCGAAAACGGCCATTTTCGTCCAGACACTAACTAATCGTTCCTTCAGGCCGGGCGGTCGTCCCCAGGTTCCGCAATTCTGCGGCATGCTGATTTCCCGCGTCCACGCCTTCGGCTCGAGTAACCGGCGCCGGGATTCCATCGACTGCTGCTTATGGTATATGGTTCTCGGGATGTCCAATATGCACAATCCTTTGTGGATGGCGCGCGAGACCGTGCGTAGGGTGGTGCAGCAAGAAGACTGCTTAGATATGCCAGATTTCTGCGGACTGTGCTGCACACAGGAGATGGGGCGCGACAGAGTCATTGACCACAAGATGTGGTAGGAGTAACGTACAGGTGTGTACGAGAACGCACCGAAAGACCTAAGCGACTGCCAGCGCTTCTTTTTCGAGCCCGCCTCGGCCAGGCACCGCCAGTACGAGGCCCTGCGGGCCTACTTTGTCGAGCAGCGCCCCTCGCGGGAGGTCGCCCGCGCCTTCGGCTACAGTCCCGGGGCCTTCCAGGTGCTCTGCCACCACTTCCGCCGCGAGCCCGATCCGCTCTTCTTCGTCACCCCCAAGCGCGGCCCAAGTGAGCAGCCGAAGAAGTCTGCCGCGCGCGATCTGATCGTCGAGCTGCGTAAGCGCAACTATTCCGTCTACGAGATCAGCGAGAGCCTGAAGGAGCGTGGCCAACCGTTGAGTGCCACCGCGGTGCGCGAGGTGCTCAAAGCCGAGGGCTTCGCTCCACTGCCGCGGCGACGCGATGAGGAGCGCCCACAGCGCCCGCGCGCCACGATCGAGCCGGTGGCCGATGCGCGGCGCTTCGTGCTCACTCCCGGCCAGTTCCATACCCGCTGTGGGGGCCTGTTCCTGTTCGTGCCGCAGCTGCTTGAGCTCTCCCTCGATACCCTGGCTTCCAGCGCCCGCCTGCCGGGCTCGAAGATGATTCCGGCTGCCCATGCCCTGCGAGCATCGCTGGCGCTGAAGTTGTGGTCGATCGAGCGCAAGAGCCACGTGATGGCACTCATCGCCGACGAGGGACTGGCCCTGTTTGCGGGGCTGAACGCCTTCCCGAAGAAAAGCTTCCTCTCGGAGTATTCCTCGCGCGTCACCCATTCGCAGACGCTCTCTCTCCTTGCCACCTACCACAAGCAGCTCGGCGGCGCGGACTTCCTTGCCGGTCACTCTTTCAATCTCGATTTCCACTCCGTCCCGTACTACGGCGAGCATCCGGTGATCGAGCGGCATTACGTCTCGATGCGCTCGCGCCGCCAGCCGAGCATCCTCGCTTTCCTCGCGCAGGATGCCGATGGGCGGGCCTTCTGTTATGCCAACGCCGACTTGCACAAGGGCGAGGAGGCCGAGGAGATCTTCCGCTTCATCGAGTTCTGGAAGAAGCTGCGCGGCGCGCTGCTGCGCCACCTGGTGTTCGACTCGCGCCTGACCACCTACGGCAATCTGGCGCGACTCGAGGAGATGGGGATCACCTTCATCACGCTGCGCCGCCGCTCGGCAGCCCTGCTGAAGGAGATCGCTTTACTACCGCGTTCGGCCTGGCGCACCGTGGAGCTGGATGTGCCGACGCGCAAGTACCGCACTCCGCGGGTGTACGAACAGACCGTTCCCCTGGAAGGCAAGAAGTTCCGCCAGCTCTTTATCCTCGACCTCGGACACGAGGAGCCCACCATCCTGCTCACCAACGACCGGCGCAGCTCCGCCCCGAAGCTCATCACCCGCTACGCTCAGCGCATGCTGATCGAAAACGCGCTCTCCGATGCCGTGCGCTTCTTCCACGTCGATGCGCTGTCCTCCGCTGTCGGCCTGAAGGTCGACTTCGACATGGCCCTCCTGGTCATCGCGAGTGGCCTGTATCGACTGCTCGCCCGCAAGATGCGCGGCTACGCCGATGCACAGGCCCGGGTCATCTTCCGTGACCTTATCGACATGCCCGCGACTGTGGATGTCACCGACAAGGAGGTCCAGGTGCGTTTCGATCGTCGCGCGCATCTGCCCATCGTGCTAGCCTCAGGACTCCTCGATACCACCGTCGACGTACCCTGGTGGAATGGGATGCGCCTGCGTCTAACAGCCTGATGAGCCACCTCGCTCTTAGCGAAACTGCGGCGCGTGGAAATCCAGGCTAGGCGTGTTCAACTTGGTTGTCAGCCGGATCGAGCTGCGCTCGTACGATGCGTACACCGGCCAATCGCAGAGCCTCAAGGTCCTTGTCTGGAGTGTTTTCATCGGTTACAAGTACAGTGACACGCTCCAGACTGGCCACAACGATTGAGGAACGCTGGCGAAGCTTTCGCCAATCGGCCATGACCACCAACTGTTCGCAACGGCGGAGCAATCGAACTTGCGATTGGACGATCAGGGGGTCCGCCTC
>JAJZZU010000424.1 GCA_021797365.1 Pseudomonadota bacterium
TAGGCCTGCTCGCGGGCCTCCTGTACGGCATGACCGCCGGCCTTGGACCGGCATGGCTCGACCGCGTACTCATGCGCCTGCTCGACACCCTGCTTGCCATCCCGACACTCGTTCTAATGATATTTTTCGCGGCCATCGTGCCGCTTAACGAGACCAGCCTCGCCCTGCTCCTCGGGCTCGTGGCATGGCCTGGCATCGCGCGGCTTGCGCGCAACGAGACGCTCGCCGCGCGCGAACGCGATTATGTGCGTGCCGCCCGCCAGTTCGGGGCCGGGCGCCTTTATATAGCGCGCGTGCATATCCTGCGGGCCATGCTACCGCTCGTGATCGTCAACGCCACCTTCCTTATAGCCGACATGGTCCTAGGGCTCTCGGGCCTGAGCTTCCTTGGCCTTGGCATCCAGCCCCCGCACGCCTCCTGGGGCGGTCTCCTGAATAGTGGCGCGGGACTGGCGGTCATAGGCTCCTGGTGGCTTATCGTATTCCCGGGGCTTGCTATCTTTCTTGCGATCCTGGCCATGAATATGCTCGGACAGGGACTGCTCGCGCGCCTCGAGGGGGAGCAGCGGGGATGACCACGGACAGGCCCGTGCTTGCGGTATCCGGACTCACCCTGGGGGTGACCCGCGATCGACGCGCACGGGCGCTCGTGGACGATCTGTCGTTTGAGGTGGCGCGCGGCGAGATGCTGGCCTTCGTCGGCGAATCGGGGTCCGGCAAATCACTCACCGCCGCCGCGATCTTCGGGCTGCTGCCCTCGGGAATCCAGCGCCTAGCGGGCTCGATCCGCGTGAACGGCACCGAACTCACCACGCTGTCCGATCGCCGGCTGCGCGCCTGGCGCGGGCGCGATATGGGGCTCATCTTCCAGAACCCCTTGACTGCCCTGAGTCCGAG
Organism: Pseudomonadota bacterium; assembly: GCA_021797365.1. The sequence goes on from JAJZZU010000424.1 coordinate 898, forward strand.
TGTCGGCGTCCAGGCGCAGATCGCCGAGACCTATCGCGTGCACAAGGGCGGGACGCGCGATGCGGCACGCGCGCGCGCCCGCGCACTCCTTGCCGAGGTCGGCCTGCAGGCCCTGGCGGCCGGTCCCGACCATTATCCTCATCAACTCTCCGGCGGCATGCGCCAGCGCGTCATGATTGCCCTGGCGCTTGTCTGTGACCCGGCGCTGATCATCGCCGACGAGCCCACGACCGCGCTCGATGTCCTGATCCAGGCACAGATCCTCGATCTGCTGGCGCGACTTCAGAGGGAACGGGGGCTCGCCGTGGTGTTCATCACCCATGATCTCAGGCTCGCCGCCCGCTACGCCGATCGCATCCTGGTCCTCTATGCCGGATGCGCCGTCGAGGAAGGTGACGCGGCACAATTCTTCACGGCCCCGCGCCACCCCTACAGCCGCGCCTTGCGCGACGCCATCCCAACCATCCCGAGCACAGGTGGGCGTCTCGCCGAGATCCCTGGACAACCGCCTGGACCGGAGCCCCTCCCCACCGGCTGTCGTTTTGCGCCGCGCTGTGCGAACGTCCGCGAAGACTGCCGGCACACCGAACCGGTTATGACGCACGACGGAACACGCTTTGCCTGTCTTCATCCGTATGCGAGAACGCCATGAGCACCGGGCTGCGTGTCGAGAATCTGTCGGTCGAGTACATCGCGAGGCGCGGCCTTGGGCGCGCCCGCGGCGAACCCCATAAGGCGCTCACCGATATCCACTTCACCCTGGCCCCAGGCAAGACTTTGGGGATCGTCGGCGAATCGGGCTCCGGCAAGACCACCCTCGGGCACGCGGTGTTGCGCATGACGCCTGTCACCCGTGGGCGCATCCTGTGGGGCGGCGTGGACCTCGCCACCCTGGGCGACCGGGAGCTACGCCCCTATCGCCGCGAGATGCAGCTCGTGTTTCAGGACCCGTATGAGGCCATGAACCCCCGCATGAGCGTAGGGCGCATTGTCGCAGAACCGCTGATTCTCGCCTGCGATCTCGACCGCCATGCGCGCCGGGCACGGACGTTACAGCTCCTCCACCAAGTCGGGCTCGATGAGTCGCTGCTCGGGCGCCATCCCCGCGCGCTCTCCGGTGGCCAACGCCAGCGCGTCACGCTCGCGCGCGCGCTCGCCACCGAGCCGCGTCTCCTGGTACTCGACGAGCCGACCTCGGGACTCGACGTCTCACTCCAGGCGCGCATCCTGAACCTGCTGCGCGATCTCCAGGCCGACAAGGATCTGAGCTACCTCTTCATTAGTCACGACCTCGCGGCGGTCTCCTATGTCGCCCAGCACACACTGGTACTGTTTCAGGGGCGAATGATGGAACAGGGGCCGACGGACACCCTGCTCCGTCGCCCCGCCCATCCCTACACCGCCGCGCTGCTCGCCGCACTGCCGACACCCGCTCCGGGGCGCGCCCCCAATAGCCCCGCGCCCGCCACAGGCGCAGCGGTCGATCCCGCGCCCGGAGGCTGCGCCTATTACCGGTGGTGCGGTACGGCCCAGCCGCGCTGCCGTATGGAGGCGCCGGAGGCTACACCTCTGGGCGGCGACCATTGGGTGGCGTGCCATTATCCACGCCACGAGACGGCACGGGATCTCTAAAACGGCATGCGAGCAGGGACTGTGCATAGACAAGGCCGTGACGGACATTGCCGATTGCATTTGATGCCATAGGCCGGATCGAAGGAGATGCGCTGCCCCTTACCGCGCA
>JAJZZU010000425.1 GCA_021797365.1 Pseudomonadota bacterium
CGGGGCGCTGGTTGGCAAAAACGGCTCGATCGACTGGTTCTGCGCCCCGCGCCTGGACTCCGCCGCGTGCTTTGCCGCGCTGCTCGGTGATCGCGACAACGGCCACTGGCAGATCGCGCCGGCCGACAGCACATGGACGGTTCGTCGCCGGTATCGCGACAACACCCTGATCCTCGAGACGGAATTCGAGACGTCACAGGGTTGTGCGCGTCTTACCGACTTTATGGTCATGAACGGCCACGACTCCGAGGAACACTGCCGCCTTGTGCGCATCGTCGAGGGGGTGAGCGGCTCGATCGACATGGAGATGGTGCTCGTCATTCGCTTCTACTATGGGTCCATGGTCCCGTGGGTACGCCGGGTGGGCGATGCGCGGCTCGCAGTCGCGGGGCCCGACAGTCTCCACCTCACCGCCACGGTTCCCGTCTACGGCCATGACCAGACGACCCGTGCGCGGTTCACGCTCACCGCCGGTCAGCGGGAGATATTCCATCTCGGCTACCAACCGACCCATCATACGGTCTACGAGCCTCCGGAACCACTCGCCGCACTTGCCCATACCGAGGCGTGGTGGCGTGCCTGGGTGGCACAAGGCCACTATGAAGGCCCGTGGCGCGCCATCGTCATGCGCTCGCTCATCACCCTGAAGGCGCTCACCTGCCGCTCCACCGGGGCCATCGCCGCCGCGCTCACTACCTCCCTGCCGGAACAACTCGGGGGCACGCGCAACTGGGATTACCGGTACTGTTGGCTGCGCGACGCCACCTTCACGCTCTGGTCACTGCTCACGACCGGCTACACCGACGAGGCCGTCGCCTGGCGCGAATGGCTCATGCGCGCGGTCGCCGGCCATCCGGCCGACCTGCAGATCGTCTACGGCGTGGCCGGCGAACGCTGGATCGGGGAACGCGAGATCCCCTGGCTGCGAGGCTATGAAGGCGCATCGCCAGTACGCGTCGGCAACGCCGCTGCCGATCAGTTTCAGATCGATGTCTATGGTGAACTCATGGACTCCCTGCACCTGGCGCGCAGCGTGGGGCTTAATCCCGAGGCCCATGTCTGGGATATCCAGCGCGCGGTCATGGGGTTCCTGGAGACCCACTGGCATCTCCCCGATGATGGCATCTGGGAGATGCGCGGGGGACGCCGGCACTTCACCCACTCCAAGGTCATGGCCTGGGTGGCCTTCGATCGCGCGGTCAAGGATGCCGCGCGCTATGGGCTCGAGGGGCCCGTGGAACGTTGGCAAGAGATCCGCGATACCATCCATGCGGACGTCTGCGCGCACGGCTTCAATGTCGCAAAGAACAGCTTCACGCAGTATTACGGCAGCGAGTCCCTGGATGCGAGCCTGCTCATGATGGCCCTGGTCGGCTTTCTGCCGGCGACCGACGCGCGCATCGTCGGTACCGTGCGCGCCATCGAGGACGAACTCATGGACGATGGCCTCGTCTTGCGCTATCGCCCGCAGGAGTCGGGCGATGGCCTGCCGGGCACCGAAGGGGTGTTCCTGCCCTGCTCGTTCTGGCTCGTCGACAATCTCGTGTTGCAGGGGCGACATAGCGAGGCCCGGCAGCTCTTTGCGCGTCTCGTGAGTCTTTGCAACGACGTAGGTCTGCTGTCTGAAGAGTACGACCCGGCGGCGCGGCGACTGGTCGGCAACTTCCCGCAGGCCTTCACGCATGTGGCCCTGGTAAATTCCGCACGTAACCTCGCAGGCGACGGGCCCGCCGCGCACCGCGCGCGTAATCAGCCGGCGGCCACAGGGGGCGCCGACACGCGACGGTAGATGCGCGTCAACCAGATCAGGGTGCGGGCCTCGAAGGCGGGCTCGAAGCCGGCGGCACGCATCTGTCCGTCGATGGTCGTCGGATCATGCACGAATGGTCGATAGGTGCTGCCCACGACCCGGAACAGCCCGGCGCCGAGGTGCGCGGCCGCGCGATTGAACCAATGCCGTCGCGGGAGGGTCAAGGCGCAGGCCTGCTTGGTGCGCCCTATGGTCGCGGCCATCAGCCCCGGGGCATCCGGGTAGCAGCACACGACCTTGTCGAGCAGCGTGATGTCGGCGGCATCGAGCTCAGGGGCCATGACCTGGAAATCCCCCGACACGTATCGCACCCGCTCCGCAAGCCCCTGGCGCGCCGCCAGTGCCCGCGCCTCGGTCAACATCGCCTCGGCAAGATCGACCCCGACCGCGGTAGCCGCCCCGCGCAACAACAGGTGTTGATGGAGATACCCGACCCCGCAGCCGATCTCGAGCAGCGAGCGGCCGTCAAAACCGACCTCGCACAGACCCGCGACCAGTTGCTTCTGGGTCGCCTCCAGGCCGCGCCGCTCGTAGCGACGCGTATAGCGCCGCGAGAAGTGCCCGAAACAACGTCCGATTCCGCAGGTCGTACCACCGCAGCATCCCGCCATGCTTACCTCCCGGATCACCGAAGTCTAGGCCGGATCGCACCCATCCCACAAGCGCGGCTGGCTGCGGCGGCCAATCCCAAGCGGCTACGGCCGTGTCCATTACCCCCCGAATATCATCTGCACACCGACCAGGATCAATAGGACACCGAACACGCGCTTCAATTGCGCGACCGGCAGGTTATGGGCGAGGTGCACGCCGAGCGGCACGACCAGCAT
>JAJZZU010000426.1 GCA_021797365.1 Pseudomonadota bacterium
CGTCTCGGCAAGCTCGGCGTGACCTGGTCTTGCAACGCCAAGGCCAATGTGCGCTATGAGACCTTGAAGGTCATGCGCGACAATGGCCTGCGCCTGCTGCTCGTCGGTTACGAGTCGGGCAATCAAAAGATCCTGAACAACGTGAAGAAGGGCGTGCGCCTCGATATCGCCCGACAGTTTGCCAAGGATTGCCACAAGCTCGGCATCACCGTGCACGGCACTTTCATTCTCGGGCTCCCGGGAGAGACCCGCGAGACCATCGAGGAGACCATACGCTTCGCCAAGGACATCAACCCTCATACCATCCAGGTGTCGCTGGCGGCCCCTTATCCCGGGACCTTCCTGTACAAGCAGGCCATAGAGAACGGCTGGCTCCAGGAGGAAAACAGCAAGCACCTCGTCAATGACCGGGGCGTACAGATGAGTGCGTTAAGCTATCCGCACCTGAACCACACGGAGATCTACGATTCCGTGGAGTCCTTCTACAAGCAGTTCTATTTCCGGTCGGGAAAGGTTGCCGAGATGTTGGGGGAAATGGTCAAGAGCCCGCAGATGATGGGCCGGCGTCTGCGCGAAGGGGTCGAGTTCCTGCGGTTTTTCAGGCAGCGCTAAGTGTCGCGGGCGTCTCGCCGGCTGATCGTCACCGCCGACGATTTCGGGCTGTCGCCGGCGGTCAATGAGGCGGTCGAGCGCGCCGCGCGTCAGGGGATCTTGACGTGCGCGAGCCTCATGGTCGGCGAGGATGCGGCAGACGATGCTGTGGCGCGCGCGCGTCGTCTGCCGGCGTTGCGTGTGGGCCTGCATGTGGTGGTGGCGGACGGTCGTCCGGTGCTGCCCCCGGAGCGCATCCCCGCCCTGTGCGATCGTCACGGCCGCCTGGACGGTCGTCTGGTGCGTGCCGGGGTCCGGTTTTTCTTTCGGTCGTCGGTGGCACGCCAATTGGAAGATGAGATCGCGGCGCAGTTTGCGGCGTTCGCCCGCACCGGCCTGCCCTTGGATCACGTCAATGCCCACAAGCATATGCATCTCCACCCGACGGTCCTCGGGCTGATCCTGAAGATCGGTCGGCAGTATGGGATGCGCGCGGTACGGCTCCCTTATGAACCGCCGGCGGCGGTGCGCTCCGCGGGTGGGGCATGGCGCTACGGCAAGACGATGGGCGTGGTCGGGCTATGGATAGGGCTCATGCGTTGGCGGCTCGACCGCGCGGGTCTTGCGCATAATGACCAGGTCCTCGGGCTCTTGCAGTCTGGGGGCCTGGACGAGGCGGCGGTCCTTGCGCTCCTGCGGCGGCTCCCCCCCGGGGTGACTGAGCTCTACTGTCATCCGGCGATCAGCGATGAGGCCGCGGCGCGCGCCTTGGGGTATCGGCAGGCCGACGAATTCGCCGCCCTGATGAGTACCGAGGTGGCGCGCGCCCTGCGGGAAGGTGGCGTTATGCCAGTCGCCTTCTGTGATCTCGCTTAAGGGAAGAGAGGCGTCATGCGCGACAAGCGCCAGCCAGGCAGCATTGATCGGCTCGATCGATGGTATTACGGGGCCCTCATCGGCTTGGCCGATTTCTCGCGGCGCCGGGCCTGGTGGGTGCTGGTCTTTGCGGTTGTGCTGAGTATGGGCTCGCTCGCCTACACGGTCACGCATTTTGCCATCAGCACGGACATGAGCAAGATGCTGTCCCAGGACCTGCCGTTCGAGCGCGCCCAACAGCGCTTCAATAAGGCCTTCCCAGGGCTTAGCAAGACCTTGCTCATCGTAGTCCATAGTGACTCGCAGACGCTCTCGCGCCGGGGCGCCGAGCGTCTGACGCGCTGGCTTAGGCATCATGGCCAGGGCATCACGCAGGTCAGCCAGCCCGACGGCGGCCGGTTCTTTGCGCGCGAGGGGTTGTTGTATCTGTCCCAAAAGGCGCTCTGGCGCCTGTCCGACCGGCTGTCGCAGGCGCAACCGTTCATGGCGACGATCGCCGCGCACCCGACCCTGCCACGCTTCACGGCGCTCCTGGACACCGCTTTGGCGCGCGCGCGCGCCCCGGGCGGGCCGCTGCCCGGTCTCGTGACGGTACTCGACGGATGGCGCAAGACCCTGCAGGGTCAGGAGCAGGGTCGCTATGTGGTGATGCCTTGGGGGAGCCTCATGGGGGTCGCGGCCCCTGGCGGGGGTACGGCCGGCGATAGTTTCGTGGTGGCGAAGCCCCGTTACGACTACAAGGGGGGCGCGCCGGTCCGTACCGCCTTGCGGAGTATACGCGCCGGGGTCCGGGCCCTCGGACTCGATGCCGCGCATGGCGTCAGCGTGCGCATTACCGGATCGGCGGCGCTCGACAATGAGCAGGTCAAGACCGTGTCGCAGAGCGCGGGTGTGGCGACCGGCCTGTCGCTCACCCTGGTGCTGGTCATGCTGATCCTGGGTTTGCGCCGCCCGCGCTATGTCATCATCATCCTCGCGACCCTGTTCATGGGGTTGACCTGGACCGCGGCGTTCGCGCTCCTCGCCACCGGACCCATGAACCTGATCTCGGTGGCCTTCGCGGTACTGTTCGTGGGTCTCGGCGTCGATTTCGGGATCCAGTTTTGCATCCGTTATCAGGAGGAGGGCGCCCATGGCGACAACGGTCAGGCGATCTCCGCGACCGCGCG
>JAJZZU010000427.1 GCA_021797365.1 Pseudomonadota bacterium
TCGTCGAAGGGTGAAAACCCGATCCATCGGCGCGCGAGGTCCTGGGCCTGTGACAATTCCCCGCGTGCGCGCGCCTCGTTCAATGCCGTATGAAACAGATCGGCGCCGAGGGCCGCGAGCGTGTCGGTCTGGCGGCTGAACCAGGACTGCCAGCGGACATTGTCGCGGTCATCATATCCGTGCAGTGCGCCGCGCAAGAGGTCCAGGGCGCGTCTGCGATCCTGTCGGCAGCCCGAGGTGGCGAGTGTCCGGAAGGTGCGTGCGTCGAGCTCGTAATGGGGCACATGCAGACCCACGGTGTCGCCCTCTACGCGCAGGATATGTTGGCCGTGGCGGCCGAGCGCGGACTTCAATCCATGGAGCGCCTGACTCAATCGCGGGCGCGAGCGGTCCTTCGCGATCCCCGGCCAGAGCAGCGCGGTCAGGGTGTCGCGCGAGCGCATGTCGCCTTCCATGGCGAGATACACGAGCAGGCGGCGCGCCGCGGGCGGCGGAATGGGGCGATCGCGGCCGTCGACGCGCAGCTGGAGCGGACCGAGGATGGCGATTTCGACAAAGCCGTGGCGATCGCGTCGTTCTCTGGGTTCCCGCATCACTCTTTCAGGGTTCCGATTCCATCGATTACGGGCCAAGATGCTTGGACTGCCGCCCGTCGATACGACCTATCCGCCAGCGGTCGGGTGTTACGGTCTGTCTGAAAACGCAAGCGTATTCCAGGGCCGGGGCATGGATCGATCTCGTGGCAGACTGACTTCTTTCCGATACAGGCATGCTAACACGTTGATACGAAAGGTGTAACAGGCACAATAATCGGCAATAGCAGAGGCGGTATAGTGGCGCCCTAAGACGGTATGGTTTTGGTGCGTAAGCCGCTTTCTAAAGGGCTGCGCGAGACTCGGGGTGGTATCCCGGGCATAGGGATGTGCATACCGGGCGTAACCGGGCGCGATTCTACAGCGGGGATGCGTAGTCTGGCGCCGTTTTTCTGACCTTTTGGCACTAATGCCCATCGCGATCGCCTCAAGGACCGCGACTCTTCCCCATCGGCTCGTTTCGGATACGGTTTATGAATAAGGTACCGTTCTTCACGCGACACGCGCGACACGCGCGGCCCGCGATATCGCGGGCCCGGGATCGCGACGGCATTGGCGTCCCCGTGGTTGCCGGCACCGGACAAGGACCCGGCCTTTCGGGTGCGGGTCCTGGGCGTCGGGCATCCGGCCCTTGCCTGTTGGCGTTCGAGCCGATCGTCGCGGGGTGCCATCACGAACTCTATGCCCTGGAGGTGCAGGCGCGGCTGGCGCGTGGGCGCGGCGCGGACGCGGTCTGGGATTGTTCCCATGATTGGCTGGCGCGCGCGATCTCGATTGCGATGCGCCGAGGGGCGGATACGCGACTTGCCGTCAATCTGCCCGCGAGCGGGGCAGGCTCGCCCGCGCGCACGATAGCGGCTGTGCTCAATGTCGCGCGCGATACTGGTCTCGCGGCGCGGCGCATCCTGTTTGAGGTCCCGCCCGAGGAATGGGCCGCGCCCCGCCCGACGGCGCTTGCGGTCCTGGCGGATTATCGGGGCGCGGGTTTTCGCGTCGCCGCCGATCACTTTGGTCAGGGGTACGCGGGTCTCGGCGCGCTCGTGGATTTCCAGCCGGACATCATCAAGATCGATCCGTTGCTCGTGCGCGGCATTGACGAAAGTCGCTCCAGGCAGGTGGCGATGAAAGGCATCCTCGCCATCTCTCGTGACCTTGCCATCGATGTGGCGGCCATGGGTGTAGAGACCGCCGCCGAGGCCGCGTGGCTTGCAGATCATAAGGTACGCCTTATGCAGGGCCATTATGTCCGCGCCGCGTTATCGGTCGTGGCGGTTGGGCGTATCGGCCGCTGACGCCCCCGTTCGGATGGGTTTTGGCGCCTCGTCCTGCCGGCGGGATCGCGGGCCCGGTTCCATCCATGGCCTGGGGCCGCCCCGCCTGTGGCCGCCAAGAAGGCTCGTATCATGCGAGGCTTTTCTAGCCCCGGGTGTCTACAGACCCCGCTCGGATCGGGCTGGTGTCGTGGCCCCGGCGGCCACAGGATCCCCCTAAAGCTGCCGTCATAACCGGACGGGCCCAAAGCCCAAGCGGGACCAGGGATGCGATACAGCGCCCCGCGGTTATACCGGGTAGTGCGCGCAAAGGCCCGAGTTCGAGGTGTTTCAGGCCCTGTCAGGCCCGCTTTCGCTGCCATCCCAACCCAAAACCGCGCCCCGCAAGACATACCGCTGTCGTGCCCCTTTACTTAGCTCAAAACATATGTATATTTTATTGACCTGATAAGTCAGCTTTATGTCTTTATGTATAGAATAATTTATTTATGGATGGAACAGATCGGGCGGGGTGCCTTCGGGAAAGGCGCGTGATGCGCAGGCGGGGTCGGGTGGCGGCCGTGAGGAGGTCGCAAACCCGTGATCTCGTGGCTGCCTATCGGGGCAAGAACGCGGCTGCGAAGACGGCATTACGCGTAGGAATCACCGGGGGCGTTGCCCGTAACATCATCAAGGCTGAGGAGAGCGTAGACGCATGAGAGGGCTACAGAAGGCGTTAGCACTGGGACTGGGACTGGCGGTCATGACCGCCGCCTATGCCGCGAACCCGGC
>JAJZZU010000428.1 GCA_021797365.1 Pseudomonadota bacterium
TGCGCACCTCCTCCTTGAATGTCTGGAAGGCCGCATGCAGACGATGAAACACGGGGCCGGGCCTGCCATCGCCGACCGGCTTGCCATCGATGCGCGTCACCGCCGTCACTTCACGGCTGGAACCCGTGATGAAGACTTCGCGGGCGTCCGAAAGTTCGGCTCGGGATGGTGCGCGCTCCTCGACTACGATGCCAAGTCCGGCGGCCAGCTCCAATACCACGTCACGGGTGATGCCGCCCAGGATGAGGTGGTTGCGCGGTGCGGTGAGCAATTGCTCACCGCATACCGCGAACACGTTGCTGACCGCGCCCTCGTTGACCCGATCGTCGCGTACTAGCAGGGCCTCATCGGCACCGCGACTCAAGGCCTCCTGGACCAGCAGCACATTGGCGATGAGTGAGGTGGTCTTGATGTCGCAACGGGCCCATCGGATATCATCACAGAGTATGGCCGTGCAGGCGGCGTTGCCCGCCGGCTCCGATACCCGTGGCCGCGCATAGGCGAACAAGGTGAGGGGGGCATTCGCCGGGAAGGCATGCTGGCGGGGCGCCGCCCCGCGCGTTACCTGCAGATATAAGGTCCCGTCGCCGGTTGGCAAGGTCTCGGCCAGGCGCGCACATACCGAGGGCCAATGGACCGGACCCAGGCGTTCGTCCATACCGACCGCGGTCATGCTGGCCTTGAGGCGCGCAAGGTGCGCCGCTTCCCGGAATGGACGATGCCCATAGACCGGTATCACCTCATAGACGCTGTCCCCAAAAACAAAGCCTCGATCGAAGACCGATACGCGGGCGCTATCCGCGGGTATCCAGTCGCCATTCAGATATACGAGCATGGGATGCCCCCTTGGCTGTCCGCGCAACCCTCTGCGGTCGCTGATTCCGTGACCCCGTGCGGCGATACCAAAACATCCGGCCCAGGGCCTGCCCCATGCCCTTTGGGATCGCCCGGTGCCCTCGGTCGATGACAATTATAGGAGGACCCTTCGGTACCTGCTAGCCGCCATCGGTAGCCGTAAGGGCGACGAAGCGCGAACCCGCTCACGGATCGATGATCAGGCCATGCCCCATGCCGTCCCGATAGAGTCGCGCCGACAAGGCCAGGGCCTCGTTCTTATCCGTCTCTGGCCCCAGGCGTACGAGATAGAGGTCGCGACCATCCACGTCGTCATGAAAGATCCGGGGGTCCGTGAGCCCCTTTTTGTCGAGGCGGCGCACCAGGCGTTCGGCGTCCTGATGGCGCGCGAAGGCGCCTACCTGCACAAAAAAGGCCCGGTGCGCCACGCGGTGGGCAGGGTGCGGCCCGAATACATCGGGTCCGCGATGATCGACGGGGATCGGTCGGCGGTGGGTCTGGCCAGGCACTATACCCTCGACCTCCACGGGCGCGGTTCCGGTGGCGAGCATCCCCAAACGCGCGGCGGCGGCGTAGGACAGATCGATGATGCGCCCGGGATAGAATGGCCCACGGTCATTGACACGCACGATCACGGTCTTGTTGTTGTTGAGATTGCGTACGAGCACGTAGCACGGCAGCGGCAGGACCTTGCTGGCCGCAGTCATGGCGTACATATTGTACGTCTCGCCGTCCGAGGTCTTTTGTCCATTGAACGGCAGGCCATACCAGGAGGCGATGCCGCGCTGGCGATAACCGGCGGCTGTCTTCAAGGGATAGTACGTGCGCCCGTCGACCGTGTAGGGGCTGTTGCCGTATGGGCTCAAGGCCAGCTTGTGGGGCACGACATTGCGCGTCGAAAGGTCCGCGGGATTGCGGTAACCGGTGCTCGGCAAAAAACCGCAACCGGCGAGCGCAAGGCTAAGGCCTAGACCGGCCGCGAGGCGCCTGCAGCCGGTTTTGAAACGACTGCCCATGGGTCGAGGTCTCCTGTGAGAAATCCAGGGTACAGCACGCCCAGCCTCCACGGAAATCCTGGTCACGGACCCCGTGGACATCGCCTCAATTCACCAGACGGCGGTGGCTATGGATGCTCATGAGCACCCCGAGGCCCGCCATGATAATGATGAGTGAGGTACCGCCGTAGCTTAGCAGCGGCAATGGCACGCCAACCACGGGCAGTATCCCTGCGACCATGCCCATGTTGATAAAGACGTCAAAGAAAAACAGGATCGACAAGGATCCGGCGAGCAGCCGAGAGTAGCTGTCCTGTGCGGAAAAGGCGATGCGCAGGCCGCGATAGACGATAAAGAGATAGAGGGCGAGCAGTGCCAGATTACCGAGCAGGCCGAACTCCTGACAGAAAACCGCGAACGCAAAGTCGGTGGTGCTGTCTGGCAGAAAATGGAGGTGCGCCTGACTACTGTTCAGCCAGCCTTGTCCAAAAAGGCCGCCGGAGCCGACGGCGATCATGGCCTGGATGGCGTGATAGCCCGCCCCCAGGGGGTCGGCCTGCGGGTGGAACAGGATATAGATGCGCTGGCGCTGATAATGGTGCAGGTGCGCCCACAGCACCGGGGCTGCGGCCGCCGCCAGCATAAGGACCGTGAGGATGGTGCGCCAGCCGATCCCCGCGAGGAACAAGACGATGAGGCCCGACAGCATGACGATCAGCGCCGTACCGAGATCCGGTTCTTTGGCGATCAAGAGGACGGGGAT
>JAJZZU010000038.1:0-4054 GCA_021797365.1 Pseudomonadota bacterium
GATAAGCGGCGCAACCGCCCCGATTCCGTTGGAAAAGGCCCACCTGTGCCGCCACCCCGTCTGCCTTATGCGGCCCATATGTGCTACCCTGCCGCGCAAATCCAAATGCCGTCCGCCATGTCTTCGACACCCAATACCGCGCGCCCAACCCACCGCTGGCTGCCCGATGTCATTCTCGTCACGTTCGTGGCGGCGCTGCTCTTTGGCATCATGCTCGGGACCCGCGAGCTCGGTGTGCCCGATGAGGCCCGCTACTCGGAGATTCCGCGGGAGATGGTCGCGACCGGTCATTACATCACGCCGCGACTCGATGGCGTGTTGTATTTCGAGAAACCGCCACTTTTTTATTGGCTGCAAACCGTCTCCATCCATCTGTTTGGCCTCGGCCAGTGGTCTATGCGTTTCTGGACCGCGTTCTTCGCGGTACTGGGCTGTGTGGCGGTCTATATCACCGGCCGCGCGCTCTACAATCGGCGTACCGGCCTTATGTCGGCCATGGTCCTTGGGACCTCGCTGCTTTATTTCGGAATGGGGCATGTCGTCACGCTCGACATGACTGTCTCGGTGCTCCTCTCTCTGAGCCTTTTCACCTTCATGCTGGCAAACCGCGCCCCCCCTGGCCGGACGCGGCGCCTGGGGATGTGGGGGGCCTTTTTGTGGGCGGCGTTGGCAACACTCACCAAGGGTCTGATCGGCATCGTCTTCCCGATGATGGCCATTGGCCTCTGGATCATCGCCCTCTGGGACTGGTCGATCCTAAAGCGCATGTATCTGCCGAGCGGATTCGCGCTCTTTTTCCTCGTGGCCGCGCCCTGGCACATCCTGATGCAGTTGAAGCACCCCACCTTCCTGCACTACTACTTCGTTCGCCAGCATTTTGAGCGTTACCTCACCCACGTCGCGCACCGCTATCAGCCGTTCTGGTATTTCCTGCCGGTCCTGCTTGCGGGGATCCTGCCGTGGACCGCCTTCATCGTCCAGACCGCGCGGTTCCACCTGGGGTTCGCCTGGCGCGACCGCCGTCGCCACGCCGAGACCCTGTTGCTCGTGATCTGGGTGGTCTCGATATTCGCGTTCTTCTCGGCCTCCGACTCCAAGCTCGTCCCCTATATCCTGCCGGTGTTCCCGCCGCTTGCCATCCTCATCGGCCGCTATCTCGATCACCGCTGGGACCGGGCCCTTGGACGCGGCGACCGCTGGGCGTTCCGCGCGATCGCGCCGGTTGGCGTGGCGCTCGGTGCGGCCGCGGCCTTCATCGTCCCGGCGACGCGACCCAGTCTCGAGCCGCACACCATGGCCATCGCCATGGCCTTGCTGGGCGCCACCCTGGCCTTGACCGCCATCGCCAGCGCCTGGGCCGGCCTCCGGCGGGGCTTTGCCGCCGGGGTCATCGTGCTGACCGTCGGCTTTAGCGTCTTTCTGCTCGGCGTCAATGCCTCCGCACCCTATCTCGATACGCGCACGGTCAAGGCCTTGGTCCTGAAGCTGCGCCCGCGCCTTACCCCTCATGCGATCGTCGCGTGTTACGGCTGGTACTACCAGGACGTGCCGTTCTATCTGCGTCGCCGTGTCGAGGTGGTGAACTACAAGGGCGAGCTCGGTTACGGCACGACCCTCGAAAAGACCCCTTGGATCATGCGTGGCCCGGCATTCTGGCGGCAGTGGAACAGCGGCCGCACGGTGTATATGGTGACAAGCCGCGCGACCTATCAGCGGCTGCGTCAGCGCGGCATCCGCATGTACATGGTGGCGCAGAACGCCTTCAACGTCGTTGTCGGCAACAAGGCCCCCTGACCATGCGCTATCTGCCGCTCATCCTGTTCGGCGTATTCCTGAACGCCGCGGCCCAGCTCGTATTGAAGGAGGGCATGCGGCGCATCGGCTATTTCACCTTCGACTGGGCCAATATCATCCCCATCGGCCTGCGCATCGCCTTCAATCCGTTCGTGTTCGCGGGGCTTGTGATCTATGTTATAAGCTTCGTCATTTGGCTATTGGTGCTGTCGCGCGTCCAGGTCAGCTTCGCCTACCCCATGCTGAGCCTTGGCTATATCATGAACGCGGTGGCGGCCTACTATCTCTTTCAGGAGGCGCTGACGCCGGTACGGCTTGCCGGGATCGGCGTCATCATCCTCGGCACTTACCTCATCACAAGGAGCTGACATGAGCGATTTCGAGGGCGATTTTCTCCCCTTCTCGCGCCCGACCTTGAGCGAGGAAGCGATTGCCGAGGTCGTAGCCTGTCTGCGCTCGGGCTGGATTACCACAGGACCCCGCGTCAAGCGGTTCGAGGAGGCCCTCAAGGCCTATACGGGTGGGGCCTTTGCGTTGGCCTTGTCGTCGGCGACCGCCGGTCTGCATCTGACGCTCGCCGCCCTGCGCCTGGTCCCGGGCGAGGAGGTGATCACCTCCCCCATGACCTTTGCCGCGACGTTGAACACTATCGTCATCGCCGGCGGCCGACCGGTGCTCGTCGATGTCGAGCGCGATGGCTACAACATCGACGTCGGCCGCATCGAGGCGGCCATCACGCCGCGCACGCGCGCCATCGTGCCGGTCCATTTCGCCGGGGTACCCGTGGACCTCGATCCCTTGTATGCGCTGGCCCACCGGCATGGCCTGCGGGTGATCGAAGACGCCGCGCACGCCATAGGGGCCGAATACAAGGATCGGCGCATCGGCGCCTTCGGCGACACGCAGGTATTCAGTTTTCATCCCAACAAGAACATTACGACGGGCGAAGGCGGGGCCGTCATGACATCCGATGAGGGCCTGGCCGCGGACGTCGCCCTGGCGCGTTTTCACGGCATGGACCGGGAGGCCTGGAATCGCTTCGGCAAGCAGGGGTCTGCGCACTACGAGATCATAGCGCCCGGGTTCAAATACAACATGATGGACATGCAGGCGGCACTCGGCCTGCACCAGCTCCCGGCCCTTGATGACTTCATCCGTCGCCGCACCGAGCTTGCCGAGCGTTACCGCAAGCATCTCGCCGACTGGCCGCAATGGGAGCTACCGGCCGCGCCGCGCTATGATCATCGCCCGGCCTGGCATCTGTTCGCGCCGCTTTTGAACGTGGAGGCCGCAGGCATGGACCGCGAGCGCTTCATGGCCGAGATGAAGGCACGCAATATCGGCACGGCCATTCATTACCGCGCGGCCCACCTCTACCCCTATTATAGGGACCGCTACGGGTATCGGCTCGGCGATTTCCCGCGCGCCGAACGCATCTCCGAGCGCATCGTGAGTCTGCCGTTGTTTCCCGCCATGACGGACGCCGATCAGGACCGCGTGATCGCGGCTATGGCCGACGTCTTTGCCCGGGCCTGATCCATGCGTCCGTATGTGAGCGCAGTGATCCCCGTCTTTAACGAGGAGGAGAACCTAAGGCCGCTCTTCGAGCGCCTCGTGGCGGTGCTGGATGCCATGGGACGGCCCTACGAGATCGTGTTTACAAACGACGGCAGCGCCGACCGCTCCGGCGAGATCTTGCGGGAACTCCACGCGCAGCGCCCCGCGCAGGTGCGGGTCATCGATTTCAACGGCAACTTCGGCCAGCACATGGCCATCATGGCGGCCTTCGAGTACGTGCGTGGCGATGTCATCGTGACCCTGGATGCCGACCTCCAGAACCCGCCCGAGGATATCCCGCGCCTCATCGAGAAGATCGAGCAGGGCTTCGATGTCGTCGGTGGTTACCGGCGCGACCGCCAGGATACCTGGTTTAGGCGCAATGCCTCACGGCTTATCAACATGATACGGGCACGCATCACGCGTATCGAAATGCGCGACCAGGGCTGCATGCTGCGCGCCTACCGGCGGCACATTGTCGACAGTATCGCGACGAGCGGCGAGGTCTCCACCTTCATCCCGGCGCTCGCCTATAACTTCGCGGCCAATCCGACCGAGATCGAGGTATCCCATGCGCCGCGCGCCGCCGGCCACTCGAAGTATCATATCTACAACCTTCTGCGGTTGAACTTCGATCTCATGACCGGCTTTTCGCTGGTACCGCTGCAGGTCTTCACCATGCTCGGCTTCGCGGTATCGCTTT
>JAJZZU010000038.1:4064-12947 GCA_021797365.1 Pseudomonadota bacterium
CCGCGCGCCGCCGGCCACTCGAAGTATCATATCTACAACCTTCTGCGGTTGAACTTCGATCTCATGACCGGCTTTTCGCTGGTACCGCTGCAGGTCTTCACCATGCTCGGCTTCGCGGTATCGCTTTCTTTTGAATGTGGAGGCCGCAGGCATGGACCGCGAGCGCTTCATGGCCGAGATGAAGGCACGCAATATCGGCACGGCCATTCATTACCGCGCGGCCCACCTCTACCCCTATTATAGGGACCGCTACGGGTATCGGCTCGGCGATTTCCCGCGCGCCGAACGCATCTCCGAGCGCATCGTGAGTCTGCCGTTGTTTCCCGCCATGACGGACGCCGATCAGGACCGCGTGATCGCGGCTATGGCCGACGTCTTTGCCCGGGCCTGATCCATGCGTCCGTATGTGAGCGCAGTGATCCCCGTCTTTAACGAGGAGGAGAACCTAAGGCCGCTCTTCGAGCGCCTCGTGGCGGTGCTGGATGCCATGGGACGGCCCTACGAGATCGTGTTTACAAACGACGGCAGCGCCGACCGCTCCGGCGAGATCTTGCGGGAACTCCACGCGCAGCGCCCCGCGCAGGTGCGGGTCATCGATTTCAACGGCAACTTCGGCCAGCACATGGCCATCATGGCGGCCTTCGAGTACGTGCGTGGCGATGTCATCGTGACCCTGGATGCCGACCTCCAGAACCCGCCCGAGGATATCCCGCGCCTCATCGAGAAGATCGAGCAGGGCTTCGATGTCGTCGGTGGTTACCGGCGCGACCGCCAGGATACCTGGTTTAGGCGCAATGCCTCACGGCTTATCAACATGATACGGGCACGCATCACGCGTATCGAAATGCGCGACCAGGGCTGCATGCTGCGCGCCTACCGGCGGCACATTGTCGACAGTATCGCGACGAGCGGCGAGGTCTCCACCTTCATCCCGGCGCTCGCCTATAACTTCGCGGCCAATCCGACCGAGATCGAGGTATCCCATGCGCCGCGCGCCGCCGGCCACTCGAAGTATCATATCTACAACCTTCTGCGGTTGAACTTCGATCTCATGACCGGCTTTTCGCTGGTACCGCTGCAGGTCTTCACCATGCTCGGCTTCGCGGTATCGCTTTTGAGCGCCATCCTCGTGGTCTATCTCCTTTTGCAGCGTATCTTTATCGGGCCCGAGGTCCAGGGCGTCTTCACGCTGTTTGGCATCATGTATTTCCTTGTGGGCCTCGGGATCTTCGGCCTCGGGATCATCGGCGAGTATATCGGGCGGATCTATCTCGAGGTCCGCAAGCGCCCGCGTTTCGTGATCCGCGAGGTCGTTCAGGCCATCGATGACCAGTAGCCCACAGGTTATCGTTTTTGGTTATCACGAGGTCGGCTACCGCTGCCTTGAGTGGCTGCTGTCACGCGGCGTCTCTGTCCCGGTGGTCTTTACCCACGAGGATGATGCCCGCGAGCGGATCTGGTTTCGATCGGTCGCCGGTCTCGCGCGCGATGCCGGAGTGCCGGTCCTCACCCCCTCGTCCTTGAAAGACCCGGCGATCGTCGCGCGGATTTCCGAATGGCGTCCGGATGTGCTCTACTCGTTCTATTACCGAAACATGATCCCGCGCGAGATCCTCGCGATTCCGCGCTACGGCGCCTTCAATATGCATGGATCGTTATTGCCGCGGTACCGCGGGCGGGTGCCCATCAATTGGGCGATCATCCACGGCGAACGGGAGACCGGCGCGACCCTCCATCATATGGTCGCGCGCGCCGATGCCGGTGATATAGTCGATCAGGAGGCCTGTCCTATCGGCCCCGACGACACCGCTTACGACGTGTTTCTGAAGGTGACGGAGGCGGCGGTCACGGTGCTCGCGCGCAGCCACGACGCCATCATCGCCGGCCGTGCGCCGCGCCGCCCGCAGGATGAGAGTCGGGCGACCACCTTTGGCGGCAGGGGACCGGAGGATGGGCGCATAGACTGGGATCGTGACGCGGTGTCGGTCTTCAATTTCGTGCGCGCGCTCACCGAGCCCTATCCCGGGGCCTTCAGCGCGCTGCGTGGGGCGCGCTTTCGGGTCTGGTGGGGTCGGCCGGTCGTGCTCGCCCCCGGGGACCGCAAGCCCGCGGGGTGTGTCGTCTCCGTGGAGCCGCTCATCGTGGCGACCCGCGATGGGGGGTTTCGGGTGGACAGGCTCGAGTGGGCTGAGCCGGATGCCCCCGGACGCCGGGATTTCATCATTGGGGAGCGCGTCGGCTGATCGCAGCCGGTGCCCCGCCATCATCTTGGAGAAGCATAATGGCCTTGAAAGTCCTGATTCTAGGAGTGAACGGATTCATAGGTAACAGCCTGACCCAGGCCATCCTCGAGCAAAAGGACTGGGAGATCTATGGCATGGACATGAATAACGACAAGCTCGAGACCTGCCTCGGCAATCCGCGATTCCATTTCGTGGAGGGCGATATCACGGTCAATCGCGAGTGGATCGAATATCACATCAAGAAGTGCGATGTCGTGTTGCCGTTGGTGGCCATCGCCACGCCTGCCACCTATGTCACAGACCCCCTGCGGGTCTTCGAGCTGGATTTCGAGGCCAATCTCGATATCGTGCGCAAATGCGTGCGCTATAAGCGCCGCGTGCTGTTTCCCTCGACGTCCGAGGTCTATGGCATGAGCGCCGATACCCCCTTCAACGAGGAGACGAGCCATCTGGTGCTGGGCCCCATCCACAAGCAGCGCTGGATTTATTCCTGCTCGAAGCAGCTCATGGACCGCGTCATCTATGCCTATGGCAAGGAAGGCCTGCCCTTTACCCTATTTCGCCCCTTCAATTGGATCGGACCCAAGCTCGACAACATCCTCGAGCCCAAGGAAGGGAGTTCGCGCGTCCTCACCCAGTTTCTCGGCAATATCCTGCGCGGCAAGGATATCCAGCTCGTCGACGGCGGCAATCAGAGACGCAGCTTTACGTATATCGATGATGGCGTCGACGCCCTGTTGCGCATCATAGAAAACCGCGACGGCTGCGCCGACGGCCGCATCTTCAATATCGGCAACCCGGCCAACGATTGCTCCATCAAAGAGCTCGCGGATGCGCTCGTGACCCTGGTCCGGTCCTATCCCCGGTATGCGGCGTTGGCCGACCAGGTGAAGGTTGTGGCGGTCAACTCGAAGGAATATTACGGCGAGGGTTATCAGGATATTCTGACGCGCGTACCTTCGATCGAGAATGCCCGCAATTATCTCGGCTGGGAGCCGCGCACCGATCTTACGACCGCCTTGAAGAAGACTCTCGACTACCATCTCGATCGTCCATCTCAGGAACTGCAATAAGGGGATGCCCGACATCATCATTGCCGTAAAGGTCGATGTGGACACCGAGCGTGGCACGCGCCTCGGTGTCCCCGCCTTGGCGCGGGTTTTCGATGAGCTCGGGATACGCGCGACCTTTTTCTTCTCCCTGGGTCCGGACAATACCGGACGGGCCTTGCGGCGGGTCTTTCGTCCCGGGTTCCTGAAAAAGGTCAGACGCACGAGCGTCATCGGCACCTATGGAATGCGTACGTTGTTGAATGGCGTATTGTGGCCGGGCCCGTATATCGGTCGACGCCATGCCGATGTCATGCGCGCCATCCGCGATGCCGGTCACGAGGTCGGCATCCATTGCTACGATCACATCCGCTGGCAAGACGGCCTCCATCGCATGCGTCTTGCCGAGGTGCGCGCGGAGTTTGGCCGGGCACGCACGGAATTCGCGCGCGTCTTCGGGGTCGCGGCCACCGCTGCCGCCGCTGCCGGCTGGCAGGCGGACGCGCACAGCCTCACGGTCTACGACGAGGCGGGGCTCGCCTATGCCAGCGACACGCGCGGCAGCACGCCGTTTTTCCCCGCCGTCCGCGGCCAACGCTTTCGCACGCTCCAGATCCCCACCACGCTCCCGACCCTCGATGAACTCATGGGCCGCCCCGATTTTCCCGACGAGCTGCTCGCCACGCACTATTTTTCCCTGCTGCACCGCAACGCGGTCAACGTGATGACCGTCCATGCCGAGATCGAGGGCCTCGTCAAACGGGACTGGTTCCGCGAGTTCCTGACGCGCGCCGTGTCCATGCGCGTGCAGTTCCTCACGTTGGCGGCGGTCGCCCAGACGGTATTGGCGCAGCCCGACGCGGTGCCGGTCAATGAGCTCGTCCAAGGCGAGATCGATGGGCGTTCGGGGACGCTGGCCGTGCAAGGCGGCGCCATCGCGTGACGGGCCCCGGGCTCGACGCGTTACCGGTTGCTGCCTGTATCGGCGATCTTCGGGCGGCGTTGTCAGACCATGGCGTGGTGCTCCTGTCGGCGCCGACCGGTAGCGGCAAGACCACCGCCATACCCCCCGCGCTGCTTGATCTGCCCGCCCTCGGCTCGCGCAAGATCCTCATGCTCGAGCCGCGCAGGCTCGCGGCGCGTCTGGCCTGTGAATGGATGGCCTCGGTCATCCACGAGCGTCCCGGCGCCACGATCGGCTATCGTACCGGCACCGAGACCGCAGTCTCGGGGGCGACGCGCATCGAGGTCATGACCGAGGGTGTGTTGACCCGCCGCCTGCAGCGCGATCCCGAGCTTGCCGACACCGGTCTTGTGATCTTCGACGAGGTGCATGAGCGACATCTGGCGACGGACCTGGGCCTGGCGCTGGTTCGCGATATCCAGTTAGGCCTGCGTACCGATCTGCGCGTCCTGCTCATGTCGGCGACGCTCTCCGATACCGCGTTCACCCGGTATTTTCCGGATGCGCCGCTCGTGGAATCACAGGGACGGCAATTCCCCGTGGCCATCGACTATCTCCCGCGGGCCGCCGGCCTGCGCCTCGACCGGCTCGTACGCGATGGCGTGCTGCGCGTCCTCGCCGTCACCCGTGGTGATGTGCTGGTGTTTCTGCCAGGCCTGCGTGAGATCGCGCACTGCGAGCGCGCGCTGGAAGGCGATATGGCGGCCATGGGTATTACGCTTCGCCGCCTCCACGGCGCGATGTCGGGCGCGGAGCAGGATCTGGTACGAGAGCGCGAGGGACCGCGGCGCGTGATCCTTGCAAGCGCGGTCGCGCAGAGCAGCATCACATTGCCGCGCGTCGACGGCGTCGTCGACGCGGGCCTTGTCCGCACCGCCTGTTTCGATCATGCCAACGGCTTTACGCGGCTCGTTACGTCCCCGGCAAGCCAGGACATCGCCGACCAGCGCGCCGGGCGCGCGGGACGCGTGCGCCCCGGTCATTGCCTGCGGCTATGGACCCCGGAAGATCACCGTGGCCGACCCCGTTTCGCGCGGCCGGAGATCGAGCAGGCCGACCTCAGCGTGTTGGCGCTCGATCTCGCCGCCTGGGGTACGCCGGACGCCGCCGGCCTGCATTGGCTTACGCCCCCTCCGTCTGCGGCCTTCGCGGCTGCGCGCCGACGGCTCCACGAGCTCGGGCTTGTCGCCCTGGACGGCACGATCACAACCGCCGGTCGCCGTACCGTGGATCATGGGTTCAGTCCGCGCCTGGGCGCAGCCCTCGCCTGCGCCGCGCCCGCACACCAGCCGTTATTGTGTGCCGTGGCGGCGATCGTAGACGAGCGTGACACGGTTCGTGATCGCGATGACGTCGCGCTCGCCACGCGGCTTACGTGGTTGCGGACGCATCCCGACTCGGCGGCCGCGCGGCGCATGCGTCGTCTCGCGGCGCGCGTACGCGTGCCGGCCTGGAACGGTGAGGGCGCGCATGATGAAGAGCTGGCGCGGCTTCTCCTGCCGGTCTACGGTGATCGCGTCGCTTTGTGTGTGGAGCACGGTGAGACCGCAGTCTTCAAGCTGGCCTGCGGCCCACGCGCGCGCCTTGCGCTTGCCGACCCCTTGAGCCGCCAGGATGCGCTTTTGGCGCTGATCGTCGAGGAGACCGCTGAGGGTCCGTGGATGCGCCTGGCGGTGCCCCTCTCTGGATCCTTGTGGGACGACGCCCAGCGATCGGCCGTCGAGCGCCTATGCGTGCGTTGGGATGAACGCACATATACCTTTGCGGCGTACAAGGAGCGGCGTCTGGGCGACATCCGCTTGCAGGCACTCCCCTGTGCCGTCCCCCGAGATGCGGATTTCCCGGAGGCCCTGGAGGCCGCGGTGCGACGCGCGGGTCTTGCCGCGCTTCCGTGGACCGAGGAGGCGTTGGCCCTGCGCGCGCGGCTCGCGTGGCTCGCGTCCTTACCGTCTCGCGAGGGCTGGCCCGATGTCAGTGATGCCGCGCTCGTCAGCCACGTCCAGTGGCTTTCGGCGGCGGTCATTGCGCCCCGCGGCCAGACTGCCGCGGCGTCCGTGGACGTGGCTCGCGGGCTCTATCATGGGCTGCTCTCATCCGTCCAACGACACGAGATCGACCGTCTGGCGCCGGCCTCGGTGCCGCTGCGTTCGGGCCGCCCGTATCCGCTTCGCTATACCGGCGGCGGCCCCCCGGTGCTCGCCGCTCCCGTGCAGGAATTCTTGGGGATGACCGAGACGCCCCGGCTGGACGCCGGCCGCGTCGCGGTCACGGTGGAGCTGCTTTCGCCCGCGCGCCGGCCGCTGCAGGTGACCTCCGACCTCCAGGGCTTCTGGCGGGGCGCCTATCCCGAGCTCAGGCGCGCGCTCGCGGCCCGCTACCCGCGCCATGAGTGGCCGCTCGATCCGCTGTCTGTGCCGCCCTATCGCCCGCACAAGAGGAGGTCTTGAGGCCGAGCTTGGCAAACAATGCCTGATCGGCGGCGACCTTGGGGTTTGGCGTGGTGAGCAGCATGTCGCCCGCGAAGATCGAATTGGCGCCGGCGAAGTAACACAAGGCCTGCAGCTCCTCGCTCATGCCTTCGCGACCCGCGGCGATGCGTACGCGGCTCGTCGGCAGACAGATGCGCGCCACGGCGATGGTGCGCACGAACTCGAAGGGCTCCAGGCTCGGTTCATCCCCGAGCGGTGTCCCCGGTACGCGCACCAAAAGATTGATCGGCACGCTCTCCGGCGGCGGATCGAGCGCCGCGAGTTGGGCGATGAGTCCGGCGCGGTCGTGGCGCGTCTCCCCCATGCCTACTATCCCCCCGCAGCACACCTTGAGCCCGGCCTTGCGCACCCGCGCGAGCGTCTCTAGGCGGTCGTCATAGGTCCGCGTCCCGATTACCTCTTTATAGAATTCCGGACTGGTATCAAGGTTATGGTTGTAATAGTCGAGTCCGGCCTCGGCCAGCTGCTCGGCCTGGCCTTCGCGCAAAAGCCCGAGCGTCGCGCAGGTCTCGAGTCCCAGGCCGCGGATTGCGGCGATCATCTCCGCCACGCGCTTTAGGTCGCGCTCCTTGGGACCACGCCATGCCGCCCCCATGCAAAAGCGTCCGGCCCCGCTTGCCTTGGCGCGGCGCGCGGCCGCCAGCACCTCGTCGATATCGAGCAAGGCCTCGTCCTGAACACCCGTGTCATGACGCCGCGACTGCGGGCAGTATCCGCAATCCTCCGGACAGCCACCGGTCTTGATCGAGAGCAGCGTGCTGATCTGGATCTCGTTGGCATCGAAGTGGCGCCTATGGACGGTATGGGCCTCGAACAGAAGATCGAAAAAGGCGTGGGCAAAAAGGTCTTCAACGGCGTGCGTTGTGTGGGTCATGGTTCCTCCTCGTGCCCCACGCTACGGTGCCCGCCGCGCCCTGTCAACTCTCGAAGATCATTCCGGTTGACGGATATTCGAGCGCCCGATGCCCGTATAGCGGAATCCCGCCTCGCCGAGACGTTGCGGGTCGTATTGGTTGCGGCCATCGAAGATACGTGGTTCCTTGAGAAGTCGCCCCATGCGCTCGAAATCCGGGTGCCGGAAAGGCTTCCATTCCGTGACCAGGATCAGGGCGTCGGCCCCCTCCAGGGCCTGGTATTGATCATTCGCAAGCACAAGCGCGCCGTTTTTGAACCACGACTCCGGAAGCTCGGCGCGCGCCGCCTGGCTCGCCACGGGATCGTAGGCCGTGACCCGCGCGCCCGCCGCGATCAGGGCGTTCAGGAGCACGATCGACGAGGCCTCGCGCATATCATCCGTTCCGGGCTTGAAGGCGAGCCCCCAAAGCGCGAAACGGCGCCCTTTGAGGTCGTTGCCGTACTCGCGGACGATATGCCTAAACAGCAGGTGTTTTTGTTGTTCGTTGCGCGCCTCGACCGCCTTCAAGACCACAGGCTCGAATCCGCAATCGTCAGCCATGCGGATGATGGCCTTGACATCCTTCGGGAAGCACGACCCGCCATAGCCGCAGCCGGGATAGATGAACGAGTAGCCTATACGACTGTCCGATCCTATACCGCGGCGGACACTTTCCACGTCCACGTCCAGGCGCTCACAAAGATTCGCGATCTCGTTGATGAACGATATCTTCGTCGCCAGCATGGCGTTGGCGGCGTATTTCGTCATTTCCGCCGCGCGCACGCTCATGAACAGCAGGCGCTCATGATTGCGCATGAAGGTCGCATAGAGGTCCCGCATGCGGTCACGCGCCGTATCGGAGTCGCATCCGACGATGACGCGGTCGGGCCGCATGAAATCGGCCACGGCGTCGCCTTCCTTCAAAAACTCCGGATTGCTCACGACATCGAAGGGGATGTCGACCCTGCGGGCCCGAAGCTCGGCTGCGATCGCCTCGCGTACGCGCTCCGCGGTTCCGACTGGCACGGTCGACTTGTCGACGATTATGGCGTAGTGACTCAGGTAGCGGCCGATGTTGCGGGCTACGTCAAGAACATGGCGCAGGTCCGCCGAACCGTCTGTGTTGGGCGGCGTGCCCACGGCTATGAAGTAGACGTCACTCGCGGCCAAGGCGTCTTGAAGCGAGGTGCTAAACTGTAGGCGCTTCGCGCTGACATTGCCGCTTACGATGGTCTCGAGTCCC
>JAJZZU010000429.1 GCA_021797365.1 Pseudomonadota bacterium
TTCCTGTTTGTCGCCGATGCGATTCACAACGCCGAGGCCCAGACCGGTGAGCGCAAAGGGCACTATCTGAATGTCACCGCGCCGTCCCCGGAGGAGATGTACGAGCGTGCCGAGTTCGCCAAGGAACTGCGCATGCCGATCATCATGCATGACTACCTGACCGGCGGCTTCTGCGCCAATACCGGCCTTGCCCGCTGGTGCCGCAAGAACGGTATCCTGCTGCACATTCACCGCGCCATGCACGCGGTCATCGACCGTAACCCGCACCACGGTATCCATTTCCGGGTGCTGACCAAGGCCTTGCGCCTGTCCGGCGGTGACCACCTCCACAGCGGTACCGTGGTCGGTAAGCTCGAAGGCGATCGCGCCTCGACGCTCGGCTGGATCGATCTCTTGCGCGAATCCTATGTCCCGGAGGACCGCAGCCGTGGAATCTTCTTTGATCAGGACTGGGGCGCCATGCCGGGGGCCTTCGCGGTCGCCTCGGGCGGTATCCATGTCTGGCATATGCCGTCCTTGGTCGCGATCTTCGGGGATGACGCGGTGCTCCAGTTCGGTGGCGGTACGCTGGGTCATCCGTGGGGAAATGCCGCGGGCGCGGCCGCCAATCGCGTGGCCCTCGAGGCCTGCGTCGAGGCGCGCAATCGGGGCGTGGATATCGAGAAAGAGGGTAAGACCGTACTGACGAATGCCGCGCGGCACTCGCCCGAGCTCAAGATTGCCCTGGAGACCTGGAAAGAGATCAAGTTCGAGTTCGATACCGTCGACAAGCTCGACGTCCAGAACCGGTAATTACCGAGATCAGACACGTCATTGAGTAAGGAGGTCGCCATGGCCGATGTGCAAGAATACAAGCAAACTCGCCGGTACGAGACATTCTCGTACCTCCCACCGCTGTCTGCCGAGCAGGTTCGTGCGCAGGTTCAGTACATGATCGCGCAGGGCTGGAACCCGGCAGTGGAGCATATAGAGCCCAACCGGCCTTTCACATATTACTGGTACATGTGGAAGCTGCCGATGTTCGGGGAACGCAACGCCGATACCGTTCTGGGCGAGATCGAGGCGTGCCGCCGGGAATACCCCAATCATCTGATTCGCCTGATCGGGTACGACAACTACACGCAGAGCCAGGGGCTGTCGTTCGTGGTCCACCGGGGTTCCTAAAGACGCGATGAGATCAGCGGGCCGGGTCCGGGGAATGAACCGGATCACGCGCCCCATAGGGGGACACTATGTCGGATTTATCCTCAGCTGGTCGCCTGCATGGCCGGGCCTTGGCGCAGGAGATGCGGCGCCGGCAGGCCCAGCAGAAGCCGCTAGCACCAGGAAAGGCCGGAGTCCGGATGCCGCAGCCGAAGGCCGTTAAGGCCCTAGCGCCTGTACCGGCCGCGCCTGAGGGGCAGATGCAGACCGCGCAGGGCGCCAAGCCGCGCGGGCGTGAGGCGGCGTTGGCGCGTCGTGCCTTGCGTTGTGCGGGCGCGCAGTGCTGGTCGGATCCGAAACAGCGGGGCACGGGGCAGGCCGTCGAGACGGTGGTGGCCGCGGATCCCGTGCCGGAAGGGACCGTTGAGGCGCGGCCGGCGGCGGCCACGGTCGAGGATGCCGTGTTCGATGCGGTGTGCGAGATCGCCGAGAGCGCGCCCGAGACCCTCGGATGGCGGGATCGTAGCGTACGCACGCTCTGTAAGGCGCGGCGTCGTTCACTCGCCCAGCGTGGCAAGGTGGCGATCCCGGTGCGTAACGGGCTGATCTCGGTTGCCGCCCGCCAGCACTATTTGGAGACCGGCAGCGCGCGTGAGTTTGCGCGTCGGCATCGGCGTGAATTGGCGGCTCATGGTCGCGGTTCGGCGGAGCCGGCGCGTCCCACCGGGAGACGGCGCCGGCAGGGTGCACCGGCGAAGGTGGAGGCAGACACGACCCTTGCCGGGAGTGCCGTGACCGGCACGCAGGTCCATAGGGCGCCGGCGATCACCGGCACCGAGGCCGGATCATGCCGCACCATCACGGGGACCGAGTACCTGGGGGCTGAGCACTATACGCGGTTTTGCAAGACGCAGCCCGAGGCGGGTCCGGCCAAGGTACGCGTGGGCCGGACCGGGGGCAATGTGGGCGTGAGCGGGACGTACTTGGGTCATGCGCAGGCGGTGACCGGTGATGAGGCCGGGACGTGCCGCGTCGTGACCGGGACCGAGTACATGGGTGGCGATTATTTTCAAGCGGCGTGCGACACTGCCGCGCCGGCACGGCCGCCGAAGGTGGTGACCGGACGCACG
Organism: Pseudomonadota bacterium; assembly: GCA_021797365.1. Next base: position 2,274 of record JAJZZU010000429.1, read on the forward strand.
GCGCGTCAGCAGCTACCGGTGAGCGGCAGCGACGAGGCGCGCATGAATCGAGTGACCGGCTCGGAGCCTGGGGCTGTGGCCAAGATTACGGGATCGCAGTACGCGGATGGCGGCGCGGCGCGCATGACCATCAACGGCGCCCCCAAGAAGGTGGCATTGACGCATACCATCGCGGGGCGCGCGGTATCGGGGACGGCGGTGGGCAACAGCAGCCGAATCACAGGACTTGAGGCCGGCGAATGCCGGACCCTGACGGGCACCGAGTATCTGAGTCACGAGAGCTTTACGTCCGTCTGCCGGGTGCAGCCCGAGCCCACGGAACCGCCGAAGGTCGAGGAG
>JAJZZU010000430.1 GCA_021797365.1 Pseudomonadota bacterium
ATACCAAAAGGAAGGGGTCGGCGCTGCCTTTTTTGGGTAGCCACCCGCCCGTAGCCATCCGAATCCTGGTTTAAGGCGGCTGAAGACCGATCATGACGTCGCCAAGGCCGCGAGCGTAAGCGCGGCCACGGGACTTTTTTTGTCGGTCCCCAGGGGTGCGCTTTTCGTGGCGTGGCCCACGTGATGATGCGGGAAGGGGTGGCGATCCACGGCTTAAGCAGACTCGTAGGCCCGGCGCTGGTCGCCTAGCCTGAATTTCCGCGGCGCGGAATTCTCCTAACGCTGGCCGTGATTATTCGATGAGGCGCAAGGCCCGCCCGTTCCACCACGGGACAGGGACGGGCGCATCGAAGAGGCCGGAGGCGAGCACGATAGGCAGGTGGGCACGGCGCTGGAAGCGGACGTGGATTTCGGCGTCGGTGATGGCGATATCGGCGGGCATATCGATCAGGTCGCGGAAGATCTGGCGCGCCTAGGCATCGTCGTAGCCCCGCATGCGCCGTGCCATCAGACGATAGAGGCCAGAGGCCAGGACGAGCAGGCCCATGTCGAAATCCACCTTGAGTCCCACCGAGGACGACAACGCGTCGATATGTATGAAAGAAGCGCACGGCATCGGCCAGGGCGTTCTCGATCAGCATGCGCTGGGCGTAGCGGGTAATCAGCTGCTTGGGCGTTGACTGCGTATCGTTGGTGACGAGGATGGTGGGCTGCTCATGCCCAAGATCCTGGATGAAGAACTGGCGGAACACGCGCTGCTTCAGGCGAGCCTTTTGCTCGAAGACGCGCGGGGTGCGGTATTTGCGGTGCGGGACGTCGAGGGTGATGGGGCGCCAGGCCGAGACCGCCAGGTCCTCGGCCTCCTTCAGCAGGCGGGCCGTGCGGCGGCGCAGGGTGAGGAAGACGATCCGGATTCATCGAGGCGATCGAGGGCGGCGTAGGTGGTGAGCTGGGAGTCGAAGACCAGGTGCTGCGGCGGCTGGCCATGCTGGCGCGTCCAGAAGTCGATGAAACGGATCACCTCACACGGAGCCAGGATGGGGTGGCGGATGCCCTGCACATGGCGCTGTGGGGGTTGCGGGTTGCGGTCGACCACAAAAAGAGCAGCCAAGGCTGCCGGCGTTACGGAACATGCGCCAGGAATTAAATCGCTATAGCCTACATACTAGCCCGCACGGCCGCGCGCAAACCGTTCCCACAGGCTGAGGGCTCATAGGTCGGTCAATAAGGTGGCTCTGTTGAATTTCATGTGGGTTGACCCGCCATATGCGGATTGATCTTCGAGAAGTCGAGCTTGCCCGCGATCAGGAAGATCACGGTGCGTATGGTCGAGAACCGGCCGTAGCCGCGGGCCTTGCGCTTGGCCGCCTGGAAGAGCCCATTCAGGGCTTCCAGGAAGCCATTCGTGGCGCGGGTCTGGGCCCAGGCACAGATGCCTTCCAGGTGGGCTCGCACGAGGCGGGCCACCGCCTTCATGGGTTCGACCTTGGAGCGACTGACGTTCGTGCACCACTGCTTTAGCATCAGGCGCACGACATTCACCTGCTTGCGGTTCAGGATCTCGCGCAGCTGCTCGCGATACACCCAGGCCCGGGCCGTGCGCTTGGTGGTGATTGCCCCGATCAGTCCATCGAGGTCCTCGCGGGCGGCAGCGCTGAGCGCCTGGGAGTCCTTCAAGAGCGTCCAGCGCAGGCCCTTCAGGGCCGGATCGCGCTTTTGCTCAGCGCGGCGCGTAAGGTCCAGGGCGTGCGAGGCATGGGCGATCACATGGAACTTGTCGAAGGTAACCTGGGCATTGGGGAGATGGGCCGCCACCCCTTTGATGAAGGCCGGCGACATGTCGATCGAGAGGGACTCTATGGCTTCGGGATCCCCGCCGTGGGCCGTGATCTCGGCGGCCAGCCGCTCGATGGCCTTGGCATCCCGCTCTTTGGTGACGGCGATGACGGCACGCCGGGCGCTATCGGCGGCGATGGTCACGTAATCATGCCCCCGGGCCCTGGAGGTCTCGTCGATGGCAAGCTCCCGGACCCCGGAGAGGTCCCGTTCGGCCACGGCGAGATCCACGTAGCGCTCACAGAGGCTCATCACCCGATGCAGACTGACTCCCGTCAGGCGGGAGACCGCCCGGAAGGGCATCTCCCGGCAGAAGGCGAGGATCAGGGCCTCGAAGAGCAACGTAAAGCCGGTGAGCTTCCCGGCGAATGGCGGTTCCACCTGGCGCACAGACCCATCGGGCAGTCGTACACGCGGCACCCGAACCTCCAGGATGCACTCGTGCTGGAAGAAGTTGAGGTGCCGGTAGCGCTTCACCCCGGTGTCATGCACGGGATGTTCTCCGGCCGCTTCGGGATGTCCAAATCGGCTGCCGGCCACAAAGTCCACGGCAATCGTCAACGTCCGGGTCCGCGCATCAAAGGCCACATCGCGCACAAACCAGGGAGGCTCAATCCCCAAGGCCGCCTCGAACAGCTTCGCTTCCGCCATAACCACCACTCCCCATCAGGTCCTCTGGCGGTATTCTATCCATGATGGGTACCCACTCGGAATTCAACAGAGGCTTATTACAAGGGGCTTGGGGATACGCTGCTCCTCACCCCCCCTC
>JAJZZU010000039.1 GCA_021797365.1 Pseudomonadota bacterium
GTAGTTCAACAGCAGCGACTTGGGGTCCCACGCCACTAAGATGCCGTTGCTGCCTTCAGTGTAGATCAAGGCGTTCAACAGTTTCTTGGTCGCGTTCAGGGCGCGCGCCATACCAAACGGCGAGGCGATCGTGCCGGTGTACGGTTGCAGCACCTGGTTGCACGAGTACGCCAAGTAGTAGCGGCACGCCACCTGCTGGTTGAAGACATTTTCCGGGTTGTTGTCGATCTGCCAGGTCGTCATGTCCCGGATGATCGTAGGCACGCCGGTATTCGCCGACACATGGATCGGCATTACACCGCCATTCGTCAATTGGCCGATCTGCGATTCGGTCAACTGCACCTCAACGCCCGTCCCGTTCAGTGCCTTGTAGGTCAAGGGCTCGGCCACGCGGTTGCCTGCGGCCATAGCCGCTGCCGCTGCCGCCACATACCGTCCGCCGTAAACCTGCGTCGTGCCCGTCGCCGTGTTGATCGCCTGGATGCCGGGATAGACATATGTGACGTTGATCGCGTCCATGTCCTTGGCGTACTGCAACGCCTGCGTCACGGTGTCGCCCACCGAACTGCCGGTGAAGTACCGACGATAGTTCCGCGCCGAGATACTGCTGGCGGTCGCCACATGCTGCTGGCCCAAGGCCATCACGCCGATATCATTGCTGTCGGTGATGACCGTCCACGCCGGCGTAGTGAGCGCCAGGTTGAAGGCGTTCGCGTAGTCCTGAAGGGACGGCACCCCGTTCGTGGCCCCCGAGAAGTTCGAGAGCGGGATAACGACCGGCGCCTGCGCCGGAGCCGAAACCACCCCGCTGGGGATACTCGCCGCCGCGAGCGCGCTGGCATAGGTGTTCACGAAGAAGACAATATCGGTGAGCGTCGCGGTCACATCCACAAACTGATCAACCCCTGCGGCCGGGGCCGGAAGGGCTACGTCGGTGGCCGTGTCCAACTGTGAGGAAGGCAACGCTCCGTCGCTCACTACCTGTGCCGAGTAGTACCCGGTGCCGTTCAAGGCCTGCACAATGGCGGACACAGTGCCGTAGGTCTCGCCCGACAAGGGGAGATTCAACGACTCGCCGGCGTTCGGGCTGTCTACGATGAAGTTGGTCGCCACGCCGCCCGAGGACGACACAGAGTAGGTGACGGTCGTCGCCGTGCCCGTGTAGGCCAACTGGAAGGGAAGGCCGAGGTTGTCGGCCACCGCCGTCTGCTGGGCACCGGAGTACCCTTGCTGCGCGGCGTAGCTATCGAAGAGCGTGAGCAGGACACCGCCCACGGTGCCCGCAGAGACCTCAACCTGGAGCATATTGCTCGGCGTGCCATACTGCGCGCTGAGGAGATTGACCACCGTTACGCCGCCCGAGCTTTGGAGCGCGAAGGAACTCTGCGTGTTGGGTGCCGGATTGATATACGTCACTTTCTGCGCGCCGTTCAACTGCGGTGACGGCGTGAAGATGAAGGGCAGGAACGCGGCCATAGGCCCGTTGCGTAACGTCTCGGCCAGTCCTTGCGAAGTCGTGTGCTTGATGATGGTCTGCGGCACGCCGCCATACCCTACGCCGATCACGAGCAGAGGCGGGGTTGCAGCGGGGTTGGCCGGCAGCGTGGCGTTTACGTTGTCGCCGTAGTACGCACCGGGGAGGATGAGCTCCTGCCCGTTAAACTGTCCATTGACGGAGGGCATATTCTATCGCTCCTGTACGACGGGCCGCGTGCGGTAAGTCTCCATCAGGGCGCGCCACTCTGAGACCGTGCGCTTCTCCCGGCGATGGAGTGTGCGGAGCACTCCATAAAACACCTCGTCGTGGGTCTTGGCGACGTGTGAGAAAAACCGATCGAGAGGGATCTTGACTTCGTTCATGGCGATTCAGCCCCGCGCCTATAGTGGGAGCCAGTATATAGCGAAGCATCGGGAGGGCCGAAAAGGAGACCGGTTGATAGGGTTGACCTACTTACGGATAGTCCGTCGTGTCCTGCACACTCACAAAGCCCGCTTCTACGCTCCCTATGGGGCCGAACTGCGTCGTCACCGTGGTGTTCAAACTCCCCACGAGGTCCAGCATGACCTGCGCGAAGTAAAAGGCCGGGGACTCCTCATCCTTCGTCTTCTGCGAGGAATAGGCTTGGTACATAAAGCGGGTGTCGTCCCATATCTGCCCGAAGACGAGCGGCGCCATGCTGCTGAAGACACTGATGATCGCATCGCGGTAATACTCACGCTCCTGAGCGGAGTAACTGAGCACCGTCATGCTAAACCGCCGCCGGACCTGGGCGGTAAGCGTCCATTCGTTGGTCTGAGACGCATTCACACCCTGGCCGATCGGAGCCTCTTCCATCACCGGGCCGTAGTCGAGATTGATCGTAATAATGGGCAGAGCGGGCGATCCGCCGAAGGTGAGCGGCATGGCATGCAGCACCTGCGGACGCACAAACCCCCTCGGAAGGACCATGTTCGTGAAGGCCGCCTGCATCATGCGCAGTAACAGGGACAGGATTTTGTCCTGGTTGATCGTCAAGGCCGCTGCGGGCAGGATCGGGCCCGACTCCACTTGTCCGTTGGCGTCCGTCACGCGATAGAGATATGTCGTCTGCGCGTCGAGCGGGGCGTTCATCAGATCCCCGGTGTCGATCCACAGGGACAGCGGATCGCCGGAGTAGAGGGTTTGCCAGACGGGCGACGCGCTCTGTACGGCGCGCTCCAGCGTCATGGTCGTGTCCGCATCGATGTTCAGGGTGATGATGCCCCCAGTCGGGAGGGGCTTGGCGATGAGGGACGGCATGGGCAACCCTGCACGAAAAACCCTACTTTACCACGGCAAAAAAATCCCCGCACGAAGGCGGGGACAAGGGCCTGCCAGGGGGGGCAGGGAGGAGACTATTGGAGCGGTGTTCCTTCGGGGGCTGGGGAGGGGGACTCGTCCCCTTCTTCGACGTTTACAAAGCCGTGGAGCGGGCCCACATAGTTGATGGTGGCTACGGGCCCCCAACACTCCTCGGCGAAAACAATAGCATCGTGCATATTCGGGGCGATGACCACGCGGTTTACGCGGTCTAGGCTGATGACTTGGAAGACGCTCGGCAGCATCAGTCGTCCATCCCTGGGCGGAAATAACTCGCCGGCTTGCCTGTCTGTTCCTTCAGGAGGCGCGCGCGCTTTTTCGGCACCTGCTTCCACTTGTAGACCGCCTGCCGGGAGATGCCTACGAGCGCCGCCACCTCTCGGTGGCCGCCTAGTTCCTCAATGATAGCTCGGGTGTGTCGGTCCATGGGGATGATATTAACCGCTTGTCGGGGGGGTGTCAACTATTATGCCCCTTCCGATTAAGCTGCCCCCGAATGAGCATTTCGATCCACCCCGTAACACTCATACCCTCTCGGTCCGCCGCTTCCTGAACTTCACGCTTCATTTTCTCGGAGACCCGGCACTCTATTTTCTCGGTTCTGATCTTCTTGCGCTGCATGACAGTTGTCCTGTATAATGGCCCATGACAAGTGTACCACTAACCACGGAGAGACAACAATGACGAGGAAAACGATCACCTTCACAGACCACCTCATTCAGGCCACGCTGGCTTCTGCCTTAAAGAAGATTGTAGGCGAGGAAAACTGGCTTGGAGAGGAAGTGCGTGTACCGGACACACGGTATCGTTGGGATATGATGTTTAAGGCCAACGGTAAGACGTTTGTCGTGGAGTTCGACGGTGACTCGCATTACCGAGATAGCCTAGTGATCCGAAAGGACCGCGAAAAGGACGAAATCGCTAAGAAGATGGGGTACACCGTTGTTCGTGTCCCTTACTTTGTCCAGTTGACCACCGAGACTCTGCACCACTGGTTCGGACTGGATGCCGATATTGTTCAGGAGTTTCCCCACGGTTTCATCAAATCCAAAGTATATCCAGCGTCATTCTGTGCTATGGGAGTATGGCGATTCGAGTACGAAGTGTATCAGCTCCCGTTCCCTGTGTTCACGGCGATTATGGACTCCTTATTCGATCGCACAGACGAACTGAATTATAACCTTAATTATACGTTTGGAGAAGCTTTGTCCGACTTTTTAGATGATGTCCTCGGCAAGAACGACGAGGCGAAGGATACAAACTAAGTATGCCTCCCAAATTGCTGCTCAAGCATCCGCGCCAGGATCTCCGCCGGGGCGTAGGGCTTCATGGCCGGGATGATCCACGGGGCGGAACCGGGGCGATCGGACATGGTGCGGAAGCGGACGTTCCCGAACCGCCGCTCCTTCGTCTCGACGGACAGCATTTTCATCGCGCTGCCCGACATGCCGGGCACTAACTGCTCCGTGCTCTCATCGTTCTTCAAGGGGATGATGCGGTATAGATGCCCCTCGGAGTCCATGCGCGTGTTCTTCCCCCCGCCGAGCATGTACGGCTTCAACTCCGTCTCCGGGCGACCATACTCAATGGGCCGCACCGACGGGTGTTCTTTGGGGTCCTCCTCAGTCCATATCTCCGCGGTGCGCATCCCTACCTTCCACTGGATGGCCGAGGCGTAGTCGCCCGTGGGATGGCGGAGCAGACGGCCGCCCGGACCGCCTAGCGCGCGCCGCCCGACGGCAAACTCCACCCACATGCGATAGGTCTCCATCGCCGCCTCGCCGATCTCCTCGGGCGAGAGGGCGGTTTTGACATAGTAGGTCTTGTTAAAGGCCACCGGGGAGGGCCTGCGGTGAGAAGGGCGAGGCCCCGTTGCGCGTGCGCGTCCAGAGGTCGAGCAGTTGGCAGTGCAGACGCAGGGGAAGGGCCGCCCCCTCCGCACCCAGGGGACGGTAATGCGGCGCGCCGCCCGAGGCCCGGAAGACGATGTACACCGGAGACGCCTCGTACTCCACCGTGTAGGCGGTGCCGGGGCCGTACTGCGGGTCGGTGAGCGTCACCATACCGCTGGAGGCGGTATAGGCGACGTCTTCGACGACACTGCGGGTGTTGGGGTCATAGACCCGCACGGCGCCGCTGGAGGCCAGAGAGAGCGACTGCTGATAAGGCAGCGTCATATCACGGCCCATGACGAGCGTGGTGTTGAACCGCTGGCGGGCCTGGACCTCTAGGAAGGCGTCAAAGACCGAGGCCTGTTGCCAGACCTGCGTTTCGGAGGGTGGGATCGTAATAACAGGATTCCCTGTCCAGACGCCCCCCTCCGTGGAGTTCATCGTCGATCCGGGCTCCGGGCCGAAGTTCGTGCGCCCGATATGTGTGAGCAGTCCGAAGAAAGGGGCGGCAAACGCATCCCAGTACACTCCCCGGCCGCCGCACGAGGAACAGCCAGGGTCGGGTGATCCCGGCACGTCGGTGTTGCCTAAAGTACACGGACATTGGTGCCCCTTGGCCCATTGGAGCTCGACCCCGTACTGGCCTATGAGGGCGCTGAAGGGGCTTCCCGGCAGCACATAAGGGGAAGCCGGGGGGAAGAAGGGGCTGGTTCCGTTCGCCATTAGAGGGTAATCATCTGCGGGCCGGTGATCTTATTGAACACCAGCTGGAGGAGGTCCTGGCGCATCTTCGTCCAGTATTCTATGAGCCCCGAGTAGGCCCCTTTGTCGCTCCACTTGGTTGAATACTGGAGGCCGTCCACGGTGATGCCGTACTCCTTCGCGCCGTAGTTGATCGTGCCCTGCACAGTGGACAGTGCCTGAATGGCGGCTTGTGCTAATACAAGCTGCTTCACAAAGCTAAAGCGGCTGTTGTAGTCCGATGATTCGAGGCCCGCCGTATATTGGAACCAGAGGCCACCAGGAACAGACTCGGCGAACCCCATGAAAGCTAATTGCATAGCAAACAGGGGGAGCATCTGGACGTTCGCTGCGGGCACCAAGCGCACCAAACCGAAATCATGATCCTCGACGTACCACGTCGGCGGGACGCGAAAGAAGTCATTGAGCAGCGGATAGATATAGGCGATGTTCTTCACCGCCGTGTACGCCCCGGTATAGAACTCGGCGACCTTGATCGGTCGATAGCGCAAGGACTGCGCCATCCACCCTTCGTCCTGCGCGCGCGTGAAGAAGAAATCGTAGGCGGCGTCCTCTAAGTCATAATCCACGCCGAGCGTCTGGACCTGCCCCACGCCCGACACCTGTAGGCCGGTCGCCAAGGTGGCCGCGGGTTGCCGCGTCGGCGGACTCGCCACCCAGGTGAGCGTCAAAAGCAGGCCGGTCTCCTGCTCCACCCAGTCCTCCGCCCAGCGTATCCATTGCAACAGCGTCGTGTCAGGGATCGGAATCGGTGGGTTGCCGTACACCTGGATCGGCACGCCGGTAAAGGACTTCAGATCGGCCGGCATCAGTCCCGTTTTGGTCGGCGCGCCGGAGGGGTAAGTCACAACAGACGGCGCGGCCAGATTCGATCGGTCCCACGTCCAGATGGCCTTCGTAGGGACGAGCGGCGCGTCGGTGTTGCTCTGCATCAATTCCGGCATGGACTAGCGCCTCTTCTTCGAGGAAAGGTTCTTGCCCCGCCCAATGAAAGAGGGGGGGTCCAGGGGATCAACGGGGGGCACCTTCTTCTCCGCGGGCCTCTCGACTACGGGGGGCGGAACAGGCGCGGGCGGCGGCGCAGGGGCTGACTCCGGGGGAGCGGATACGACGCGGCCCATTGCCTCCACCAGGACATCGTGATGGCGAAGCAGCGCCGGAAGATCCGCGATCTCGCCGGTAGAGACAAAGTGCGACCCTCGCCAGACAAAGCGCGTGCCTTCCAGGGCCATGACCAGGCGGCCCATGCGGCGCCACCGATTATGGAGGTCGGAGGCTGGTTTAATCGTTGCGTGATAGTGCATGGCGGGCCGCCCCTAGCGAGAGTTTCCTCAGTGAATAGTATCACAAAGGCGATTAGGCCACCGTTTCGGGGGTCCAGACATATCGCCGAAGGGGCAACCCTGCCAAGCGGTAATACCCATTGAACCGCGCATTTTCGTACTCCGTGGCCTGCGGGTCGTAGTAGGCCAGGAAATCCTTCATATCCCGCTTCATGAATGTCATTCGATGGAATAGCCCCGCAGGGCCTACATACCCCGGATGCGGAAGGGTATCCCCCATGCACGCAAAGCCTACCCCCTCGGCCGTTTTGCCCGAGGCATACCGCGTGTCGGAATACGAAAGGATGGGCAGGTTCTCAGGGTTATATCGGGCTGCAAAATACTTGAACATCTTCGAGAGGCCGCCCAAGATGCACCCCCTAAACGCCATGCGCGTGAACTCGATCTGCGCCTGTCCTATGCGGAAGGCGGAAACCCCCAATATGTCGTCCCCCTGGGTGAGCCCTAAATAGACCGATGACGACGTGAACCCTTGCAGGTGGTACTTTTCAAGGAACGCCTTCGCTGCTTCTGAAGGGAGTTCTATGATGTCCAGCTTATGCGCTGAGATGGGCTTGTGCTGCCGCAGTCGGGACGCGACCATAGAAAGGACGGCCTCTCTCCTCTGCGCCCACTCCCAATCAAAGAACAGCATGGCTTCAGGATCTTTGGCCTTCTGCTCCATGAGAGCCAGCGTAGAGTTCATCGTCGCCCGGTCTGATATCTGAAAGGTTGATATTATGCGCGCAGGAGTTCCTTCTAATTCAGGAACATCTAGGAACAGCGACCGAGCTTCTTGAACCTTTGGGCGCCACTCCTTCCAAAGGATTTTGCCCCCCTTCCGCATGTTGCATTCCGGGCACGACAAAACGATATTAAACGCCGCGTGCGCCCCATCGCGCGCAACGGGAACGATGTGCTCGACATGCGTATCCTGTGTGGCGGGCCCAAAAGGGCGGTTACAGTAATAGCAAGCCTCCTGCTGCCATACCCGAAGGAAGCGCACATGGGACGCTAAGTCAAACGACTCCACGGTTTGGTTACGCTCACGAAGCCGCCGACGGTGCTCGCGGGCACGGTAGACCTCAGGGCGCTTCGCGCGGTCCTCCCGTGTCTCACGGTTCCTGCCTGTCGCCCTGCGCGCCTCATTGCTCCTTTGGCGGTAGGCAGCGTATTGCTCTTCCCCCATCTTTAACTGCTGGTACGCTGCACGTCGACGTTCTTTTTGTATAGGTGTCGTCTGAAAGGTACGCATATAGCGGCGGTATGCCTCTCTCTGCTCGGGGGTTCTGTTATCGCGCCGCTCTTTAGCTTCCGCTGCTATGCGCGCGCGAAGGGCCGCGTCGGCAGCATAACGCGCGCGACCCGCTAGGGATCGCTTAAGGGCGTAATCATCCGCACGTTTCGTAGGATGCGTCTTTCGGTACTCTCGAAGGTAGGCGGCGTTTTCCTCCCGGTGCGCCTCCTGAAACTCCTTCATGTACTCCTTTTTGTGTTGCTTACGGCAATCTATACACCGCAAAGGGTTCGTGCGCTTTTTGGAAAACTTCTCAGGGGGAAGGGTCTGCTGACACGACGTGCAGAACAGCGGCACATTGCGCTGCGCCGCCGTCCTCTCTTTGCGCTTGGCCGCCGCGCACTCGCGGCAATGCCCTTGGAGGCCGTCGTAACTGGTGCGGTTCTTGTTGAAAGAGTCTTCCGGTAGATCCTGGCAACAGATGGCGCAATGCTTCATGTGGGTGCCTCATTGACTGTACGGACTGAACATTAACACGGATATGATTATTACGTCAACTTTTATTTTCAGGGCGCAAAAAAGGGCCTCCGAAGAGGCCCTATTGATAGTGGCTGCTAACCCTAAGCGTTCGTGCTTAGCGGGTTCCAGTCGGCTGTGGTAGGCACATAGTTCCGGATCGCGGCATGGAACTTCGGGACTTTCAACCGGATTGCGCCGATCATTGCTACCGCCCACGGCATGTACAGGCTCTGAGCAAACAGCTCAATTTTAGTCAGGGGGAGCAGGTACCGGAAGTCGATCGCGTCGTCCTCTTCGTCCATGTCCAGAAGGAACAGAGTGTCCGATCCCGGAATATGGGCATTGAGGTCGGTGAACGTCACCGCCGTGGACCCGTTGCCGATCACGTCGCCGATGTACCGGAACGCCGAAGGAGCCGCCGGGGTCGTGTTGTATCCCAAGCCAGACCGGAACACCCGGAACGCCGTCATGTCGTTGGCGGCCGGAGGGTTGATGGTCAACTGGTACGCGCCGCCCGCTGCGATACCGGAGGTAGCCGCCGTGTAAGTCAGCGTGGACTCGTTCATGCTCGAATCCGTCGAGGCCACCGCGTAGGTGTAGATACCGCTGGAAGCGACGTAGTTGGTCGTCCACTCACTGCCACTGGTGCCCGTCGCCCCCGGAGCCAGCACGGCTACGGTCACAGAGGCCGGCGGAGTCGGGTTGGAGGTCGTGGCCGGCGAGGTGTTGGTCTCGCTGTACACAATACTCGCAGCGGGCTTGTCGCGCGCCGTGATGAAGATGTCGATCGGGAACTGGATGTCGCCGAAGCGGGTCTTCATCCCCTGCAAATCGCCGTTGACGATGATGCCCGACAGGCCCGACTGAAAGCGGGTGAGGTCGTTCACCACGTTGTTCAACTGCGTGGTCACGAGGCTCTGAAGGTCCGAAATGGCTCCAGGCGACATGAACGCATGCGTGATCTGACCGTAGGTGCGGAACTTCGTCACCTGACCGGCCACTTCGTAGATCATGTTGAACAGGGTCTGCTCGTTGCTCCAGCCTTTGGACGAATTTGCCGAGGCGAACTTCTGGAAGTCGAAGATGTTCTCCGCAGGCAGGGAGTAGTAGATCCCCTGGTACACGTTGGGGTAGATCGCCGGGTTGCCCCAGTAGTTGGCCCAGTTGATGGACTCCAACACGGTGAGCGCGGCGTTCGTGTTTTCCTGCTCCTCGATGTTGACGAAGGAGTTCTGCGCGGCCAAGGCGGTCGTGATCGCACGGCCATCCAAGGCCATCTTGAGCGTGATGCTCTTCAACTCGTACTGGCCGGCGCTGGTGCTCAAAGACCCCTGCGAGACGCTGGAGTAGTTCGCAAACGCACCAGAAGGCAGCGGGCCGCCGGTCGCATTCGCATACGCCCAGTAGTCCACAACCTGGAAGGCCGCGGTCTTGTTCAAGCACTGGTAGAGCGTGAAGCTCGAAGGCCGCACGGTGCCGCGCGCCATGCGCACGTCCAGTGAGACGTAGCCCAGCGACTGACCCCCGGTGATCTGGGAGAAGTTGGTCAGCGTGCCCACGTCCAGATCCGCCTTCATGATGGCCTGGTTGGGATACGCCTTCTTCACTTCCGCCATGGTGGGGAAGGACTTCGCCCGCGGCGCCCGGCGGAACATCGCCGAGCGAGCGTTGGCCCGAGCCATCATCGGCTCGAAGCGGCTCTTGATCAACTCCTGGCCCGCAGAGGTCTGAGCCGAACGCACATGATGCGCCAGGCCCATTCCGATGGGATGCTCGGCCACGGGGCCGAGAACCCGCATCAGCGAGTCCATCGCCTTGGCGGTCTCAAAGGCCATCGCCTGCGGATTGATATCCGAGGGGCTGAGTTGGTATGTCCGAACGGCAGCAGTCATGGTCTTCGTCCCCTTTAAGCGGCTACGCTAAACAACTGTTGAACCGCGCCGCTGGATTTGGCAATCTCGCCCAGCGCCACGCTCATATCCATCTTCCCTTCCTGCGCCGCCCGGAGGTGGCTCACGATATTCAGGGCCCGTTGCGAGTCGATTTCACTCAACTCCTCGTTGTCCAAGGCGTCCTGCACCTTGTCCATACGCGCCTTCACGAGCGCGTTGAGATCGCTCTTTTGCAAGGAGGGTGGTACGGCTAGCCCTTTAGACTGGCCGGCCAATACCTCGAAGAGGCTCTTCAAGCTCATGTTGATTGGTTCGAGCGCGGCCTGAAGCGCCGCCTTGCCTACGGCGTCGCCGGTGGTAGCAGCAGCAGCCGCTTTCGCAGCCGCTTCGGCCTTCGCGACTTCATCCTTTTCGCGCTGGGCCTTCTCAACTTCGGTCTCCGCTTTCACGACGCCGAGCTTCTCAAGAGTCGCCGCAATCGCTGTCTCCAGCGCCTTGGCCGCCGCTGCGTCCTGGTTGCCCGTCTCCGGGTCTTCCTTCGGCGCCTGGTTGTGGCCTTCGGCGGCCTTGATGGATGCATGGAGATCCTTCACACGCTTGGTGAGGGACTTGAGTAAGGAGCGGGCCTTCTCGACCTCTTCCTCATCTTCGTCCTCATCCTCGGCCTTCAGGATGGCCGCCTTCGCCACGCTCAAAGCCTTCTCGGCGCGCTCCAGATTCTCGGCGCGCTCGTCCTTGTCTTCATCCTCGTCCACTTCGGACTTGCCGATGATCTTGCGGGCCTTCTTGAGACTCGTCTGCGCCTTCTCGATCAGGGTGTCGCCGGTGCCTTCGCCTTCGTCGGTCGCCCCTTTGGAGAGATAAGTGGTAATGGCCGCCAGGGTCTTGCCCTGCTCGGTCAGCGCCTTACCGACCGCGCCCAGGCGCTTGTCGATATGACGATTGAAGCGGATGTACTCTTCGGTGATGGCCTGTTGCTTGGCGGGGTCCGAATACTCACGGATCATGCGCACGGCGCCTTCACCACTGGCCGCCTGCGTGGGGCCGAAGGGGATCTGCTCGCCGCCCGGCACGCGATGCTCGTCGTCGGTGTAGTCCTCGACGAAATTCTCGAACTCCGTCTCGGGGACGGCCTTGGCGCTGCGCATGAACGCCTTCATGAAATCTACGAATGTTTGCTTGCCTTTAGTAGCCATGGCGGTCATGTCTCCCGAAATGTCGTGAAGAGGACGCATCCCCTTTCGCGTATTGAACCATACTCCGAAGAGCCGTCCTTTTTTGTAGTTTTTTAATAGGGTTGGCCTATTACTAGCCGTGCGCGATTCAGCTTCCCGGCCGGCGGCCGCTGGATGAGGTGCATAAGCGCCAACGCGAGGATGTCCGCCATGGGCTCGGCCACGCCGTCGCACCGCATATAGTGCGCGCGGAGGGTCGCGACGTTCACCGTGCCGAGACAGTACGGGCAATTCCCTTGGATATGCTGTGTATACTCGCTCCAAAGCGCGGCACGCGAAAGACTACAAGGCGTCTGCGCAGTGGCCCCTTCGCTCATACCGATCACCGGCAAGCTGGCCCCGAGATCCGTCCCCGTCTGTGGGGTCATCTCGTGGGCAAAGGAGTCGTTCATCGTCTCCGCGCCCATCATCGCGGTGGGCAACTGCGAGCCCGCGTCGGCGATCTTCGTGAGCGCCTGCGCCTTAATCAACGCGCCGACCCACGATTTTGCCGTCACAATCTGCGCGTAGCCGGTGATGCTGTCATTGACCGGGTTGCGGGTGAACGCCAGGGACCGCCAGTCGATGCCCTTCACCAGCCAACGCGAGGCGCCGGTCGGACACACGGCACGCGTGCAGTCCTCGACTTCGCCGGCCAGAGGAAACCCATAGATCGACGCCCGCCATGGGGTAGGTGTGGGCGACTGAAGCGACTCCCAGAAGGCGTCATAACGGTTGATCTCGGGGCGGGATACGCCGTCTTTCGCGCGGTATATTTCGCTCACCACGCCTGTGCGGCCATGGCCTAAGTCCTTCACCTCGATCGGACGGCCGATAATGAACGATGAAGGATCCTTTACTGGGGGCGAGAGGCGGTGGCCGATCTCGGAAATATGATCAATGTCAATATGCCCGCGCTTGATAAAGGCCTCGGCGGAGTCCAGAAGCGCCTTTTGGAGAATGACGTCCCCCTCGCCGTCGGCTTCCTCATTGGAAGCCTCCACCTCGACGAGGCGGCGGCCCTTGTCCATGCGGCTCTTAATGAGCACCGGGATGTCGATGACGAAGGCGTTTCTTTCAACGGCATGCCCCATAAAGCTCTCCTCTAACTGCGCGCCGCGCGCGCCACGCTGCTATCGGCGCTCACATGAATGCCGAACTTCTTCGCGGCGCGCAGTATCCGCGCGGCTGCTGTCTTCTTGTGTTCTTGTGGCCGGCGAAGTCGAGGACTGCA
>JAJZZU010000431.1 GCA_021797365.1 Pseudomonadota bacterium
AGGGTCAGGATGATGAAGTCTCCTGGGACTCCATGGCGGATTCCGCGTTATCATGGAGCCTCACCCCACGGAGGTCACGCATGAAGGTCGCCTATATCTTCACCACCCAAGGCCACACGGTTTCTTACAAATTGGGCAAAATGATCCTACCTCAGCTCGAGGCGGGTGTGCATGGCGTGGATGTGGTTGGCATGTTCTTCTTCGAAGATAATAATTACGTTCTGGTGCGGGGCAATCCCTTGGGTGAGCGCCTGGCAACGGTCGCCCGCGCGCAAGGGATGTTGTTGATGGGATGCGATCAATGCTGCTATGAGCGTGGGATTGCAGAATCCCTGGTGGATGGGGCTGTAATCGGGTGTTTCCCCAATCTCTACCGGGCATTGGCCCCCGCAGCCCCCGATCATGTGATCACCCTCTGAAAAGACGGCAGGGATAGCGCGGAAACTGAAACGAGCTTGGCGTTTATGAAACCGAACCGTTCATGGGCGGCCGGACGAGCGCGGTGACGGCGCCTTGGTGCGATGGCCCGAAACGGGGGTGATAGACCCGTGCCGCGGGGGCAGATCCTTTAGGTCTTTTCGTGTCAGGAAGAGAAGATAAGGATCGGTAGGGCTGGGCGCTTGCGGATGGGCCCTATGCAGTCCTGAAAGGTGGCATCAAGGGGTCTCGCGGCCTCGATCTAGGGGCCGCCTTATCAGCCATGGATCTTGAGTTCCTCTCGTTCGCCCGTATCCTTGTCGAACGTATCGCGATCGGCAAAGACGGTATCGCCTGGCCTTGCCGGGATCCGATACGGGGAGAGGACCGGGATCTGTAGGGACCCTTGCATGACCTCAGGGATGGCCAAAGCAGATGCCGGCACCAGGATGGTGTTGCTGTGGGAGTTGCGTATTATCCCTTTCCGAGCCGGATCCGGGCGGCGGCCTACCAAGGGTGGCCACCGGTGTCGGGGACCGAGGAGGCCGGCATGATGATACAGTCCTATGCGGCCGATGCGATCCTGATCGTGCACTTCGCCTACGTGGCGTTCGTGGCGAGCGGCTTCCTGCTGATCCCGCTGGGGGCGTGGCGCGCGTGGCGGTGGACGCGTAGTGTCCGCTATCGGGTCCTCCATGGTGTCGCGATCGGCTATGTGGCGTGCGAGCAGCTGCTTGGCATCACCTGCCCTTTGACGCTCTGGGAATACCGGTTGCGCGGTGGCGAAGGCGCGCCGCGTGCCTTCGTGCCGCGACTGTTGCAGGCGATACTCTTCCATGCATGGCCGCCGATGGTGTTTACCGGACTCTACCTGGGACTCGTGGCGTTGGCAGTATTCTATTGGTGGCGGTTGCCACCCGATCATTACTGAAAGGCGAGCGCGCGGTGCCCGCGGTCGCCTTGGCGCATGCGGGCCGGTCCTTTATACTGCCGCGAACACATCGAGGGACGCGGGATGCAGTTGGGGCAGATGTTGGTGTTGGCGGTGGTTCAGGGCGTCACCGAGCTTTTTCCGATCAGTAGCCTAGGCCACAGCGTCCTCATCCGCACCATCCTCGGTTGGCACATCGCCAAGGCGAGCCCCGACTTCCTGCCGTTTTTGGTGGTCCTCCATGTCGGTACCGCAAGCGCCCTGCTGCTCTATTTCTGGCGGGATTGGCGCGACATCCTGGTGGGACTCTGGCGCGCGCGCGGGCGGGCGCGCAACGAGCACGCGCGGCTCTTCTGGTTGCTGGTGGTGGCGTCGATACCGGCGGGTCTCATCGGCCTTCTGTTCGAAAAGAAGATCAAGCTGCTGTTTGCCAATCTGCTGGTGGCGGCGACCTTTCTCATGGTGAACGGTGTCGTGCTCCTGATCGGCGATGTCTTGAAGAAGCGCCGTCCGGACCACACGCTTGAGCACATGAATTGGAGCAAGGCGCTCATCATAGGGGCCGCCCAGGCGCTCGCGCTTATACCGGGCATGTCGCGCTCAGGGGTGACGGTGGTAGCCGGTCTTGGCAAGGGCTTCGACTACGCAGTGGCGGCGCGCTTTTCGTTTCTCATGGCGACGCCGATCATAGGTGCGGCGGCGCTGCTCGAGGTTCCGAAGCTCTTTCGGATTACGGGCCACGTGGATCTCGGCGGGATCTTTCTGTCGGGCGCTCTCGCCGGGGTGTTCGCCTACCTCAGTACCTGGATCCTGATGCGCTATTTTCGCAAACAGGAGGTGCAGGCCTTGCGTCCGTTCGGCTATTACTGCCTGGCGGCCGGGGCCGCGGCGCTCGCCTGGTACTTTGTCTAGGCGCGTGTCGGGCCGTTATCTCACGGCCAGTGGTCGCCCGGTAGCCGGCAGGCCTGAGCGAAGTGTGGCGGGGTGAGGACGGTATCGCGCGCCGGGCGCGTGCGATCCGGTTCGGGGTAATCGCGCGAGTAGTGCAGGCCGCGGCTTTCGGTGCGCGATTGCGCGGAGCGAATGATGAGCTCGGCCACCTGCACGAGATTACGCAATTCGATCAGGTCGTTTGAGATCTTGAAGTTGGCGTAGTACTCGTGGATCTCCTGGTTCAGGAGCGCCACGCGGTGGAGGGCGCGCTCCAGGCGCTTATTGGTGCGCACGATACCGACATAATCCCAC
>JAJZZU010000432.1 GCA_021797365.1 Pseudomonadota bacterium
AGGGTCAGGATGATGAAGTCTCCTGGGACTCCATGGCGGATTCCGCGTTATCATGGAGCCTCACCCCACGGAGGTCACGCATGAAGGTCGCCTATATCTTCACCACCCAAGGCCACACGGTTTCTTAAAAATTGGGCAAAATGATCCTACCTCAGCTCGAGGCGGGCGTGCATGGCGTGGATGTGGTTGGCATGTTCTTCTTCGAAGATAATAATTACGTTCTCGTGCGGGGCAATCCCTTGGGTGAGCGCCTGGCAACGGTCGCGCGCGCGCAAGGGATGTTGTTGATGGGATGTGATCAATGCTGCTATGAGCGTGGGATTGCAGAATCCCTGGTGGATGGGGCTGTAATCGGGTGTTTCCCCAATCTCTGCCGGGCATTGGCCCCCGCGGCCCCCGATCATGTGATCAGCCTCTGAAAAGACGGCAGGGATAGCGCGGGAACCGAAACGAGCTTGGCGTTTATGAAGCCGAACCGTTCATGGGTGGCCGGACGGGCGCGGTGACGGCGCTTTGGTGCGATGGCCCGAAACGGGGGTGATAGACGCGTGCCGCGGGGGCAGGTCCTTTAGGTCTTTTCGTGTCAGGAAGAGAAGATAAGGATCGGTGGGGCTGGGCGCTTGCGGATGGGCCCTATGCAGTCCTGAAAGATGGCATCAAGGGGTCTCGCGGCCTCGATCTAGGGGCCGCCTTATCGGCCATGGATCTTGAGTTCCTCTCGTTCGCCCGTATCCTTGTCGAACGTATCGCCATCGGCAAAGACGGTATCGCCTGGCCTTGCCGGGATCCGATACGGGGAGAGGACCGGGATCTGTGGGGCCCTTGCATGACCTCAGGGATGGCCAAAGCAGATGCCGGCACCATGATGGTGTTGCTGTGGGAGTTGCGTATTATCCCTTTCCGACCCGGATCCGGCCGACGGCCTACCGAGGGTGGCGACCGGTGTCGGGGACCGAGGAGGCCGGCATGATGATACGGTCCTATGCGGCCGATGCGATCCTGATCGTGCATTTCGCCTACGTGGCGTTCGTGGCGAGCGGCTTCCTGCTGATCCCGCTGGGGGCGTGGCGCGCGTGGCGGTGGACGCGTAGTGTCCGCTATCGGGTCCTCCATGGGGTCGCGATCGGCTATGTGGCGTGCGAGCAGCTGCTTGGCATCACCTGTCCTTTGACGCTCTGGGAATACCGGTTGCGCGGTGGCGAAGGCGCGCCGCGCGCCTTCGTGCCGCGACTGTTGCAGGCGATACTCTTCCATGCATGGCCGCCTATGGTGTTTACCGGACTCTACCTGGGACTCGTGGCGTTGGCAGTGTTCTATTGGTGGCGGTTGCCGCCCGATCATTACTGAAAGGCGAGCGCGCGGTGCCCGCGGTCGCCTTGGCGCATGCGGGCCGGTCCTTTATACTGCCGCGAACACATCGAGGGACGCGGGATGCAGTTGGGGCAGATGTTGGTGTTGGCGGTGGTTCAGGGCGTCACCGAGCTTTTTCCGATCAGTAGCCTAGGCCATAGCGTCCTCATCCGCACCATCCTCGGTTGGCACATCGCCAAGGCGAGCCCCGACTTCCTGCCGTTCTTGGTGGTCCTCCATGTCGGTACCGCAAGCGCCCTGCTGCTCTATTTCTGGCGGGATTGGCGCGACATCCTGGTCGGGCTCTGGCGTGCGCGCGGACGGGCGAGTAACGAGCACGCGCGGCTCTTCTGGTTGCTGGTGGTGGCGTCGATACCGGCGGGCCTCATCGGCCTTCTGTTCGAAAAGAAGATCAAGCTGCTGTTTGCCAATCTGCTGGTGGCGGCGACCTTTCTCATGGTGAACGGTGTCGTGCTCCTGATCGGCGATGCCTTGAAGAAGCGCCGTCCGGACCACACGCTTGAGCACATGAATTGGAGCAAGGCGCTCATCATAGGGGCCGCCCAGGCGCTCGCGCTTATACCGGGCATGTCGCGCTCAGGGGTGACGGTGGTAGCTGGCCTTGGCAAGGGCTTCGACTACGCGGTGGCGGCGCGCTTTTCGTTTCTCATGGCGACCCCGATCATAGGTGCGGCGGCGCTGCTCGAGGTTCCGAAGCTCTTTCGGATTACGGGCCACGTGGACCTCGGCGGGATCTTCCTGTCGGGCGCCCTCGCCGGGGTGTTCGCCTATCTCAGCACCTGGGTCCTGATGCGCTATTTTCGCAAACAGGAGGTGCAGGCCTTGCGTCCGTTCGGCTATTACTGCCTGGCGGCCGGGGCCGCGGCGCTCGCCTGGTACTTTGTCTAGGCGCGTGTCAGGCCGTCATCTCACGGCCAGTGGTCGCCCGGTAGCCGGCAGGCCTGTGCGAAGTGCGGTGGGGTGAGGACGGTATCGCGCGCCGGGCGCGTGCGATCCGGTTCGGGGTAGTCGCGCGAGTAATGCAGGCCGCGGCTTTCGGTGCGCGATTGCGCGGAGCGAATGATGAGCTCGGCCACCTGCACGAGATTACGCAGTTCGATCAGGTCGTTTGAGATCTTGAAGTTGGCGTAGTACTCGTGGATCTCCTGGTTCAGGAGCGCCACGCGGTGGAGGGCGCGCTCCAGGCGCTTATTGGTGCGCACGATACCGACATAATCCCAC
>JAJZZU010000433.1 GCA_021797365.1 Pseudomonadota bacterium
TTGGCCGGCAACGCCGAGCACGACCGAAAGCATCGTACCCCCGACCAGGACCCCGCTGAACGTCCCGCCGACGACGACGATGACGATTAACGCAAGCCCCGCATAAAGGAGCAGGCGAATGAGATAGATACCGGTGACCGAATCCTGCCAGGCCAGCTGATAGGCCTGCCCGCGGCGCACCATCTGCTCGAGGCGATGCGACCGATGTCGGGCCAGCGCCCCTTCGATATTATGGATGACCCGCAGGCCGACGAGCGCCACCACCAGGATGCGCAGGATACTCACTTCCTCGGGCGGCAGCTTGTAATAGTGCGCTGCGAAGTCTATGCCAGACAGCAGTGCGACCGCCAGAACGATCCACACGACGGTGGTCCACGGGAGTGCGCGCAACAGGCGCCGTACTTGCCACTTGTCCGGGATGTGTTCGTTCGTCATAGGGGCATTATAACGAACGATCAACCCTGGTCGAGCCTGACTTGGCCACGTCACGCAATTGACGGTTCCGGGTCGTTGCAGTAGGGTGACAAACCACAGATGAGGATGACCTGTGACGGAAAACACACCACTTCCCAACTTCGAGGCCACGTTGGCCGAGCTTGAGCAAATCGTGCAGCAAATGGAAAACGGCCAGCAATCTCTGGAGGAGGCCCTGTCCACCTTTCAGCGGGGGATGGAACTCTCGCGGCTATGTGAGGCCGGCCTGAAAAACGCCGAACAGCGCGTGGAACGCCTCGTGTCGGAAAATGGAAGCTACCGCGTGGAGCCCTTCAAGGCGGGCGAACAGGATAGTTGACGTGGTGTCCGAAGACCAACTGAAGGGCTATCGTGCCCGCGTGGAGGACGTGCTGACACGCACACTGCCGTCCCTGGAGACGGTGCCCATGGACCTCCATGAGGCCATGCGCTACGCCACCCTCGGGGGCGGCAAAAGGCTGCGCGCCTGCCTTGTGTACGCCACCGGCGAGGCCCTCGGGGCGGCGCCCGAGGCGCTCGACCCGCCCGCCGCCGCCGTCGAGCTGATCCACGCCTATTCCCTCGTTCACGACGATCTCCCATGCATGGACGACGATGACATGCGTCGTGGGCGGCCGAGCTGTCACAAGGCCTTTGGCGAGGCCACCGCCCTGCTCGCCGGAGACGCCCTGCAGACACAGGCGTTCGCGGTCCTGGCGGCCGCCGAGACCTTGTCGCCACAGGCCCGGATTCGTATGGTGGAAGAGCTCGCGCGCGCCTCGGGATCGCTGGGCATGGCGGGCGGACAGGCCCTCGATCTCAAGGCCGGGCCGATCGCAACCATAGAGGTCCTCGAAGAGCGGCATAGTCGCAAGACCGGCGCCTTGATGCATGCCGCCGTGCGGCTTGGGGCCCTGGCCGCGACCTCTGAGATTCCGCCCGCCCTGGATGACTACGGCCGGGCCCTGGGACTCGCCTTCCAGATCGCAGACGACCTGCTCGATGTCGAAGGGGTGGCGCTCGTGGTCGGCAAGACCATAGGCGCCGATGCCGCAGCCGGCAAGGCGACCTTTGCGTCGGTGCTGGGCGTAAAGGAGGCGCGCCGCCGCGCGCGCGATCTCTACGAGAATGGTCTCGCCAGTCTGCGGTTTTTAGGAGATAATGGCCGGCTCCTTGCGACCATTGCCCACTATGCCGTCGAGCGGGATCACTAGAATGACAAAGACCGGGCACGCACTTTTGCGCACCATCGATTCCCCCGCGGACCTTCGGCGGCTACCCGAAGGCGTACTTCCCCAGTTGGCCCAGGAATTGCGCGAATACCTCATCACCAGCGTGAGTCGCACCGGGGGTCATCTTGCCGCCGGACTGGGTACGGTCGAGCTTACGATCGCCCTGCATTATGTGTTCGACACGCCCGAGGACCGTATCGTATGGGATGTCGGTCACCAGACCTACCCGCATAAGATCCTGACTGGCCGGCGCGAGCGCATGGCGACACTCCGCAAGGCCAACGGCTTGTCGGGCTTTCCGAAGCGCTCGGAGAGCCCCTATGACACCTTTGGCGTCGGCCATTCCAGCACCTCGATCAGCGCGGCACTGGGGATGGCGGTGGCCGCCAAGCAGGCACGCGAGGCACGCCAGGTGGTGGCGGTCATCGGGGATGGCGCACTCACTGCCGGCATGGCCTTCGAGGCCCTGAACAATGCCGGCAGCATGGATGCCGATCTACTCGTGATCTTGAACGACAACGACATGTCCATATCGCCGAACGTCGGGGCGTTGTCGAGCTATCTGGCCCGTATCCTGTCGGGGCGCGCGTATACGAGCGTGCGCAGTGGCAGCAAGACGGTCCTTAGCACGGTGCGTCCGGTGTTTCAGTTCGCCAAGCGCATCGAGGAGCACATGAAGGGCATCATCATGCCCGGAACGCTGTTCGAGGAACTCGGCTTCAACTATATCGGTCCGATCGACGGACACGATCTTGCGAGCCTCATCCCGACGCTCAGAAACATGCGCGATCTGAAAGGGCCGCGCTTTCTCCACGTCGTGACCCGTAAGGGCAAGGGCTATACGCCCGCCGAGGGCGACCCCTGCGTCTACCATGGGGTGACGCCTTTCGATCCACAAACCGGCAAA
>JAJZZU010000040.1 GCA_021797365.1 Pseudomonadota bacterium
TCATTGCTCTCTATGGAGCCCCGGCCGGACCCCGGGTGAGCAATCCGGTCCTCAGTGGCGGCACCCGCGGGCCCGTCATCGCCGTGTGGTCGCAGGGCAACAGTCAATATACTGCCATCTATGCGAGCCGTTACCCGACGCCCATGGCGATCCCCCGCCGAACGCCATCCGCGGCGCGCTGAAATCCTCGCAGACGGCGGCGAAGAGGGCGCGCCTTGTCCGTTGATAACGTGGGCAAGCGCGTCTTTACGCGGGCTCATGCGTGCGTATATGATGGCTCATAAAAAAACCCCGGGCACAAGGGAGAGGGCCCGGGGATAAACGAGACCCTGGGCCTAGCGGCCCAGGTTACCCGCTCAGGGAGGAGAAGCGGATAAAGGACATATCGTCCTGTATACATAGACCGTGGGCCCCGCGAGAAGTTCAGTGGGCCTCGTCCCAGTTTTTCCCCACGCCGCATTCGGCGATGAGCGGCACCGAAAGGGCCGCGACCTGCTCCATACGCGCCACGACCGCCTCCTTCAGGGCCGGGACCTCCCCTTCCGGGACCTCGAACACGAGCTCGTCATGGACCTGCATGATCATGCGTGCGCCAAGGCCGGTGTCGGCGAGATAGGCGTCCACCGCCAGCATCGCCATCTTGATGAGATCGGCAGCCGTGCCTTGCAGGGGGGCATTGATGGCGGTGCGCTCGGCGTATTGCCGCCGTCCGGCGTGGCTTGCCTTGATATCCGGGATATAGAGCCGGCGGCCGAACAGGGTCTCCACATAACCTTGGCGACGGGCCGTGGCGCGCATGTCTTCCATATAGCGATGGACCCCCGGATACCGGCGGAAGTAGAGATCGCAATACGCCTGGGCGCGCGTCTGATCGATGCGCAGTTGGCGAGCGAGCCCGAACGCCGACATTCCATACATAAGCCCGAAATTGATCGCCTTGGCCGCCCGGCGCTGGTCATCTGTGACCGTGTCCGGCGTCATGCCAAAGACCTCGGCGGCGGTCGCGCGATGCACGTCCCGCCCCTCCTGAAAGGCGCGCACCAGGCCCGGGTCCTGAGACAGGTGGGCCATGAGGCGCAACTCGATCTGGGAATAATCGGCCGACAGGATGCGTTGACCGGGGCCGGCCACGAAGGCCTGACGGATGCGCCGGCCCTCCTCGGTACGCACCGGGATGTTCTGGAGATTCGGGTCGCTCGAGGATAGGCGACCGGTGGCGGCCACAGCCTGATGGTAGGTGGTATGGATGCGGCCGGTGCGCGGATCCACCATCGACGGGAGCTTGTCGGTGTAGGTGCTCTTCAGTTTGCCGACCGCGCGATAATCCAGAATGAGCTGCGGCAGAGGGTAGTCAAGGGCGAGCTCGGCGAGCACCTCCTCGGCCGTCGACGGCTGCCCCTTGGGCGTGCGTTTTTTGACCGGAAGCTTCAGTTCCGTAAAGAGAATATCCTGGATCTGGGAGGGGGAATTGAGGTTGAAGGCGCGCCCCGCGAGACCATGCGCCTGGTTCTCGAGGGTGGCGAGCTTGATGCCGAGCTCGGCGCTTTGCTTTTTCAACATGGCGGTGTCGACGGGGACGCCGGCGGCCTCGATGCGCGCCAGCACCGGACTCAACGGGCGCTCAATCGTTTCATAGACACGCGCCAGGGCAGGCTCCGCGGCGAGCCGCCCGAGTAGCTCTTCATGCAGGGCCAGCAGCGCGGAGACGGTGTCACCTGCGGCCGCCGCGCGCTCATCGGGCGGGACCGCCGAGAGCCCCCGGCGCCCCCGACCTTCGCCGAGCAAGGTCGCCCGGGTCGCGACCGGACGGCCCAGATACTTCAGGGCCAAGGTGGCGAGCTCGTGACTTACGGCCCCGCTATCCAGGACATAAGAGACCAGCATGACATCGTCCCAGGGTCCGGCAAAGTCGAGGTTTTCTAGCATCAGGAACCGCAGTATGCGCTTACTGTCGTGGACCACGAGCGGCGGCGCGCCGCTCTCGAAGAGCGGGCGCACGGCGGCGAGCAAGGCCTCGAGTGCGGGGCCGTTCAGGAGGTCATCCGCCGCCGGGATCATCCACGCGCCCTCGGCCGTTCCCACCACCATCGCCACGACCCTTCCGTCCTCATCCCACAGATCGAGGGCCACGAGCGGGGCCGCGCGCCAGACCTTGGCCTGGGCGCGGATGAGCTCGGGGTCGGTCACGGTCAGCGCGGCGCTTACGGCACCCCGTGCCTCATGGCCGAGCTCGGAAAGCCAGCTCTTGAACTCCAGTTCACCATATAACTGGCGGAGCGCATCCTGGTCCGGGGGTTGCGGCGCGAGATCGGCCAGCGTAAGCGGCAAGGGTACGTCACAGCGGATGGTGACGAGCTCGCGGGCCAACCGCAACTGTGGCTGACCCGCGCGCAAGGCCTCGCCCAATCGCCCGGGGATATCCTGCGCATGCGCCATGAGTGCGTCGAGCGAGCCATAGGTCTCGAGCCAGCGCACCGCGGTCTTCGGGCCGGCGCCGGCCACGCCCGGGACGTTGTCGACCTTATCGCCGACGATGGCAAGGTAGTCGACGATGCGCTCGGGCGGCACGCCGAAGCGGGCGATCACACCCTCGCGGTCGAGGGCCTGATCGGTCATGGTGTTGATCAGGGTCACGTCCGCGGTCACGAGCTGCGCCATGTCCTTGTCGCCCGTGGAGATCACGACCTTCAGGCCCTCTCCGCGGCCGAGCGCGGCGAGCGTGCCTATCACGTCGTCGGCCTCGACCTCCGGCACCGCCAGCAGCGGGATGCCCAAGGCCCGGATCAAGGCGTGCAGCCGCGGGATCTGGACTACGAGGTCATCAGGCATGCGCGTGCGGGTCGCCTTGTAATCGGCATAGAGGGCGTCGCGGAAGGTGCCGCCGGGGGCATCGAAGATCATGGCGACGAGCTGTGGCTTGTAATCCGCGCACAACTTGCGCAGCATGTTGGCTACGCCGTAGATTGCGCCCGTCGGCTCACCGCGCGTATTGCGCAAATCGGGCATGGCGTGAAACGCCCGGTACAGATAGGATGAGCCGTCCACCAACAGCAAGAGTTGTCCAGGATTCCCGCTCGGTATCATGACTGCCCCAAAAGCACAAAAACCCCTGATCAAAAGAAAACCCGCGGCCGCACACGCCGGCGGACCTGCCACCGACGGCGCCCTATCGCGGGAGGCCTGGAAGATCTTCCAGATCATGGCGGAGTTCGTCGAGGGTTACGAGGCCTTGGCGCAGATCCGCCCATCGGTGAGCATCTTCGGTTCGGCCCGCATCGCCCGCGACCACCCCTACTTCGCGCTCGCCGAGGACATCGCCCGCCAGTTATCGGATGCGGGCTTTAGCGTCGTGAGCGGTGGCGGCCCCGGCATCATGGAGGCCGCCAACAAGGGCGCCTATGCCGGCCCCTCGCCCAGTGTCGGCCTGAACATCCGCCTGCCTCACGAACAGGCCGGCAATGCCTACCAGGACATCCGCCTGACCTTCCAGCACTTCTTCGCGCGCAAGGTCATGTTCGTGAAGTATGCCACAGCCTATGTGGTCATGCCCGGCGGCTTCGGCACCCTGGATGAGATGATGGAGATCCTGACGCTCATCCAGACCGGCAAGAGCCGGCGTATCCCCATCATCCTCGTCCACACCCCATTCTGGACGGGCCTCGTGGAGTGGTTCCGCACGGCCTTGCTGCGCGACGGCGTGATCAGCGACACCGATCTGGACCTGTTCGTCATGCTCGACCGGCCGGAAGACGTCATCGATACGATATTCCGTTATTACGAATTAAGCGGCTTCGAGCCCTCCGAAGAGGAAAAGGAGATCCAGCTCAACCTCTGACGAGGGATCTGGTTTCGTATGTCGGTCTTCACACGCATAGAAGAAGCGGAGCTCGCGGCCTTTCTGACGGGCTATCCGGTAGGCACCCTCCGATCCTTTGCCGGGATCGAAAGCGGCATCGAGAACACTAATTATTTCGTGTCGACGACGGAGGGTGAGTATGTACTCACGCTATTTGAGCGGGTGGACCCCGCCGACCTTCCGTTCTTCCTGAACCTGACGGCGTTTCTGGCCGAACACGCGATCCCCTGCGCCCATCCGGTGCGCGGCGCGGATGGCGCGTATGTGGGCACACTCCACGGCAAGCAGGCAGCACTCGTCATGCGCCTCTACGGGCGATCGGTCATGACCCCCTCGATGGCGCAGTGTTCGGCCATAGGCGAGGCCCTGGCGCGGCTGCACACGGCGGGCGCGGCGTTTACCTTCGGGGGGGAACGTCCCAATCCGCGAGGCCCCCGCTGGTGGCGGGCAGCAGCCGAGCGGCTGGCGGGCCATCTGGACGGGGAAGACGCCGATATTCTCGCCGAGGAACTCCGTTTCCAGGCCCTCTACCGCTTCGCGGATCTGCCGCGCGGCGTCATCCATGCCGACCTCTTTCGGGACAACGCGCTGTTCGATGACGACCGCCTGACCGGCGTCATCGATTTTTACTACGCGTGCACCGATACCTGGCTTTATGACCTGGCCATCACCGTGAACGACTGGGCGAGCGAGGACGATGGGCAGCTCGACTTTCAGCGGGCCGGGGCGCTGGTCGCCGCCTACCAGGGGGTTCGTCCACTGACCAGCATCGAGCGCGGCGCGTGGCCGGTGCTGCTGCGGGCCGCGGCCCTGCGCTTTTGGCTCTCGCGTCTGACCGATCTCCACTTCCCAAGGGCCGGCGAGCTGACGCACACTAAGGACCCGCTCGTCTTTCGGCGGATACTGACGGCGCGCCGGCGAGAGACGCCGCGCCTGCGCGGCCTCTGGCGCGGGGCGGGTTAGCGGCGCGCGATATTCTCGGGAAGGGGTGTGCCATGGACAAGGATCTGTCGCAGGCGGGGCCGTGGATCACGGGCGCCTATGCCCTCACGACCGCCGATCTCCTGTTATGGGCGGGCACGACCGCGGCCTACCTCGCGGTCGCCGCGCTCGTCTCGGACCTGCCGCTCGCGGGCGAGGTGCTGGTGGTGCTGTTCACCCCGGTGATCGCAGCCGGGGTCCTGCGCGAGGCCGCGCGCCCGGACGCAACCGGCGACTACGCACGCCGCGCGCGCGATATCTTCGTGGGGATCCTGCGCGATCCCGCGCTTGCGTTACCAGTCATGAGCGTCGCCACGATCCTGTTGGGGGCCTGGGTCTTCTTGACGGTATTGGCGATGATCCTCGGCGTGGACGGGGCCTCTCTCGGGGCCATGTTCGCGCATCGCGACCTGCTCGCCCGCGTTTTCACCGGGGTCCTGCTTACCATCTTCTGGGGTCTGCGGGTGGCGCTGATCATGACCGCGCTCTATGTGCTCGCGGCCACCGTGCTTGGCGCCGCGCGCCCCCTGGAGGCCCTCGAGCAGACGCTGGCGCTGTGGCGCAAGCAACCGCTCACCATCGCGAGCCTTGGGATCACGTTCGTGGCGCCGCTTATCCTTGCCGCCTATCTCGGGCCCTGGATCCGCACCCTCGTGGCGCTCGTCACCGTCATACCGCTCACGCTCGCGGTCTATCTGAGCTACGAGTCGCTGCGCGCCCAGGGTTCCGGCTCATAAGGCACCCTTCGCCCGTGGCGGCGATGCAAACGCGTGCGCCTGGTTACCGCCGGCCCTTTGCGCCTCGTACAAGGCCTCGTGGGCGTTCGCCAAAAACCGCTCCAGATCCTGGCCGCGCCCGAACTCGGCGATGCCGGCGCTCATGGTGACCGCCACCTTCTTGCCCTTGACGGTCAGCGCGATGCCGGCCACGGCCACGCGCAGCCGCTCGGCGACGAGCAGCGCCTGCGGGGTACGGGTCTGCGGCAAGACCACGAGAAACTCCCAGCCCTGATAACGGCCCAGACGATCGGGCAGCCGCAGGGCCTCGCCCAAGGCGGCCGACACCGCCTCGAGTATCAGCGCCTCGGCCTCGGGCCCCAGGTGCTCCATTAGGGTCTGCGCGCCGTCGATGCCGAGACTGATGAGGGACAGGGGCGTACCGTAACGCTGGGACTGGGCCATGGCCTCGATAAGGCTCGAGACGATGCCCCGCCGGTTCAGGGTGCGCGTGAGATCGTCGACCAGGCCGGTCGGGGCCCCCAGCGGGTCGGCGGCCGGGCGCTTGACGTTCATGATGCGCGACGCGAGCGCATAGACAGCGACCGCAAGCCCCACGGCCTGCAGTAGGGCAAACACCGGCCACCATATGGGCCAAACGAGACTCAGGGCGATGGCGACGACGCCCGTCACCAGGGCCAGTGCGCCGGTGACGACCGCGAACGGCTTGCGTCGCAGCCCGCCTTGCTTGGTCAGGAAAAAAAACGGGTTCACGATCCATCCCGAGATCGAGGGTATGCAAAGAACTATAGGCGTCCGCGGGACCGCTTTCCAATCCGCCCCTAAAGAATCTTCAGGCCCGCATAGGCCAGGACCAGCCACTTTACACCGCTGGCCGCGAACTGCACCTGCACGCGCGCCTGCGCGCCGTGGCCCTCACTGTCAATGATCACCCCCTCGCCAAAGGTCGCGTGCGCCACGCGACCACCGATCGACGGCCCACCCGGGGCGGCCGCCGATAGCGGGGACGGGGCGGCCGCCGCCAGAGGCGGACGGACATGATCGAGGAGGTGGTCGGGGATCTCGGCCAGGAATCGCGACGGCGGTGAATAGCGGTCCTCGCCGTGCAAACGGCGGGTCTCGGCATAACTTAAGGTGAGTTCGCGCATGGCGCGCGTGATCCCGACATAGCAGAGCCGGCGCTCCTCTTCCAGGCGCGCCTCGTCATAAAGAGAGCGCTCATGCGGGAACAGCCCCTCCTCGAGACCGGTCAGGAACACCACCGGGAACTCGAGACCCTTGGCGGCATGCAGGGTCATGAGCTGGACCGAGTCCTGCCCCTCCCCGGCCTGCCCCTCCCCGGCCTCGAGCGCGGCATGCGCCAGGAACTCCAGGACCGGCTGCCCTTCGTGCTCCTCGGCCATGAAAAATCGCGCCGCCGACACCAGCTCTTCCAGATTCTCGCCACGCGCCTCGCCGCGCTCGCGACCCTCCTCGCGATAGAAATCGAGCAGGCCGGTCTCCTTGAGAATGGCCTCGATCAAGGCGTCCAGGGATGTGGTCGCGGCGTCCGCCGACAGCCGCTCGATCAGGTTCACGAAGCCGCGCACCGCCGCGGCCGCGCGACCGCTCAGGCCACCGTCGGCCACGAGCACGACCGCCGCCGCCCATAAGGACGTGCCGTCGCCCCGAGCCTTGGCGCGCAGGACTTCGACGGTGCGCGCGCCGATACCGCGCGTCGGCACGTTGACGACACGCTCGAAGGCCGTGTCGTCATCGCGATTCATGGCTAATCGCAGGTAGGCGAGGGCATCCTTGACCTCGGCGCGATCGAAGAACCGTAGTCCCCCGTAGACGCGATAGGGTATGCCGGCACGCACCAGCAGCTCCTCGAAAAGGCGCGACTGGGCGTTGGAACGATACAGGATGGCGACATCGCGCGGACGGCCGTCCTCGGAAAGCAGCCTGCGGATACGCTCGATGACGAATTGCGCCTCGTCCACCCCGCTGTAGGCGGCATAAACGGCCACCGGGCGACCCTCGCGCCCGGCGGTCCACAAGGTCTTGCCGAGGCGTTTGGCGTTGTGCGCGATCACGGCATTGGCGGCCTCGAGGATGCGCCCGGTGGAGCGGTAGTTCTGTTCGAGCCGGATGGTGCGCGTACCCGGATGATCGCGCTCGAAGCGCAGGATGTTCTCGACCTCGGCGCCGCGCCACCCGTAGATGGACTGGTCATCGTCGCCCACCACGAACAGGTGGCCGCCGGCGCCGAACAACCGCAACCATTCGTACTGGACGAGGTTGGTGTCCTGGAATTCGTCGACCAGCGTATGCCGGAAGCGCCGCTGGTAATGCTCGCGCACCGCGGGATGGCCGCGCATCACCTCGAGCGTGGCGAGCAGGAGCTCCGCGAAGTCGACGAGGCCCTGCTCACGGCACAAGGTTTCGTAGGCCTGGTAGACCTGGAGGAGCGCGCGCTGCGTCGGATCGGCGAGCGCCTCCACCTTCCGCGCCCGCCGCCCGGCTTCCTTATGGCCATTGATGAACGCCTGGACCATACGCGGCGGGTAGCGCGCCTCATCCAATGCCTGGGCGCGCATGAGGCGCTTGACCAGACGCTGCTGATCGTCGTTATCGATGATCTGAAACGCCTCGGGAAGACCGGCCTCGCGCCAGTGGGCGCGCAGGAAGCGGTGCGAGAGACCATGGAAGGTGCCGATCCACAGACCAGACACGCTCTGCCGCAAGAGCCCCTCTACGCGCCGGCGCATCTCCGAGGCGGCCTTGTTGGTAAAGGTCACGGCGAGAAAGGAAAACGGCGAGGCCCCCCGGTCTACGAGCCAGGCGATCCGATGGGTGAGGACACGCGTCTTGCCACTGCCCGCGCCCGCCAGGATACGCATGGGGCCGGGGGCGGCCGTGACCGCCTCGCGCTGGGCCTCGTTGAGGCCGTCGACGAACGAAGATTCCATGGCGCGAGTGTAACCCGCGGGCTAGGCGCGGGAAACCGTGGCGGCATGGTCTCGGCTGCGCGCATTGCAATGACGGCGCAAGTGGTGTCAACTAGCGGGGTTACGTACTTTTGGGTACCTCATGGACGAAATCCGCGATTTCGATCTCCATGCCGCCTGGATCCGCCGGGCGCAAACCGATCTCCATGCCTTCCTCGAGGCCCTCGCCGCGCGCCTCGAGGGCGCGCTCCCGGGGCGCGTCCAGGTGGAACGTAAGCGCGACGGCCTGCTGAGTGCAACCCGCCACGTAACCGCGATCACTATCCAGGTCGACGGCAGTCGCTACCTCCTGGATGCCCACAATCATGACGTCCGCGCGAGCCGTCAGCACGAGGTGCGTGGCGTGGTACTGAAGACCGAATCCCTGCCGCTCGACCGCTGGCTGCAAGAGCTGGAAGACGATCTGCGGCGGCTGTCGGGGACCCTGGAGGGCGCGCGCGGGATCCTGCAAGACTTTCTGACATCATAGGAGGCACCATGGCCCGCTTTGGTCCACCCGCTGACCGCGCCCACGACGACGCGGGGTCGCTCGCCCGGCAGACGGCCTGGAATGAGGCGCTCACACGCGGTACGGTGCCGGCCTTCGTCAAGGAGCGGCTGGCCGAAACCATGACCGGCAAGCGACCCTGGGTCACCACCGCCTCGCCCGCGGGCCTACTGACGCAGCGCTCCCATGGCATCCGCCCGCTCGGGCTCGTCTCTGGCAACTGCTGGTTCCAGTTCGGCTATTCCTGGACACGCGGCCATTACGAGGGCTGGCACACAGCGCTCGATCGCCTGCGCCTGGAGGCCGGGCTCATGGGCGCCAATGCGGTCGTCGACGTCACCCTGCGCGTGCGGCGCATGCCGGGCACCGAGAATGAGGGCCACATGGACTACGGCGCCATGGGCACGGCCGTGCGCGTGGACGGGCTGCGCGAATCGGCCAATCCGGCGCTCGCCACGGTCTCCGCCCTCGAGTTCGCGCGGCTGCTCGAATCCGGCATCGTGCCCGTTGGGCTTGCCATTGGCGCCCATTATGATTGGTTCGTGGCGACCGGCTACCAGACGGCGAACACGGCCTCTTTCTGGAACCAGGAGATCGCCCCGCTGTCGAGTTTTCTGACACGCGTGCGCCGCCAGGCCCTGCAGGAGCTGCGCGACGACGGCGTGCGTTTGGGTTCGGGCGTGCTCGCCCACACCCAACACACCGAGCTCTACCGCGTGGAGCCCGATGAGAACAATCCCTACCCGCGCTTCCTCGCGCGCTATATCGCGCTCGGCACCGCCATCCTCCACGATAGCCGCTCGCAGCGCCCGTTCGGCGTGCGTCCGGTAATGAGCGTGCGCAACCCGCGGCTGCTGGCCGCCACCGACACCGTAAGGGAGGTCTTGTAATGAGCGATACGGTCCCCGATCTGCCGCAACACGCGCGCGAGCGCCTGGAAGGTCTGCGCGATACCAGCCGCCGGGGCGGCATCTTCACCTCCGATTTCTCGGTCAACGAGTTTCTCATGGTGGGCGAGGCCGGCTTTGAGCCGCTCGGCCTGGTGGTGGGCTCCTGCATCTATCACACCGGCATCCAGTACGCGGGCTGGGCCAAGAACCAGGAGATGGCGGTGCTCTCGCAGGCCATGTACGAGGCTCGGGAACTGGCCATGACGCGCATGGAGCAGGAGGCGCAGTCGTTGTCGGCAGACGGCGTGGTGGGCGTGCGTCTGGAGGTCAAGCGCATGGACTGGGACAAGGATATCCTCGAGTTCCTGGCCATCGGCACGGCCATCGCCCATAGCAAGGGCCACCCGGGCTTCAAGGGGCCGGCCGGCAAGCCCTTTACGTCCGACCTCTCGGGTCAAGACCTCTGGATGCTGCTGCAGTCCGGCTACCGGCCGCTGGCCCTGGTCATGGGCTCCTGCGTGTATCACGTGGCCCATCAAGGCATGTTCCAGTCGCTTGGCAATGTCGGCCGCAATGTCGAGATGCCGCTCTTCACCCAGGCGATGTACGACGCCCGCGAACTGGCCATGGAGCGTATGCAGCAAGAGGCCAAGGAGGCCGGCGCCGAAGGGGTGGTCGCAGTCCAGCTCCACGAGGGCTCGCACAACTGGCAGCCCCACGTCATCGAGTTCTTCGCCATCGGCACGGCGGTCAAGCCCATAGAAGACACGGCCATCATCCCTGAACGACTGATCCCGCAGATTGTCATACCAGTAAACGACTAGGTAGGGAGGTTTCCCCATGAGTCTCTTCAAGCGTGCGGCCGAGGTCATAGAGGCCAAGTTCAGCAAGATCATCAATGCCGCCGAGGACCCGAACGACACCCTCGACCTCTCCTACGAAAAGATGCTCGCCGGGCTCCAAGAGACCCGCCGCCATCTCGCCGATGTCGTCACCGAGCAAAAGGTCCTGGAGCAACAGATGGCGGCCGCACAGGCCGAGATCACGCGCCACGACGGCGATGCCCGCCTCGCCCTGCAATCCAACCGCGAGGACTTGGCGCGCGCCGCGCTCACCCAAAAGCAGGCGGCGACCGTAAAGCTCGCATCGCTCACCGAGGCCCATGACAACATCGCAGCGCAAGTCCAAAAGCTCATCGAATATGAGCACAAGTTCCAGGAGCGGATCGACGCCTTCCGCACCCAGAAAGAGGTCCTGAAGAGCCAGTACGGCAGCGCGGAGGCCCAGGTCAAGGTCAACGAATCGCTGTCGGGCCTGAGCGAGAAGCTGGGCGGCGTAGGCGAGAGCGTGCGCCGCGCCAAGGACAAGACCGAACAGATGCAGGCCCGCGCCCAGGCGGTCGACACGTTGGCCGAGAGCGGGGTCCTGGATGACGGCGACGACCGGTCGCCCGCCGAGCGCGAACTCGAGAAGCTGCGCTCGGGAGGCGCGGTGGACTCGGAACTCGAGCGCCTCAAAAGCGAGATGAAGAAATAGCGAATACCGGCCGGGCGGCACGGGATCTGTGACGCACGAGGCGCACGCCGGCCCTTCCAGGGATCGCCATACGGTTCACTGAGCCCATATTCCCGCCGTCACACCGACCCTGATTACCGTGAGAATCAGGCCCGCGCCCAGGAGAGGAAACGTGGCGATGCCACCGCCTGGCCTATTGGCGGGGCTATTGGAAGGCCCATGGCGCCTGGGCCCGCGATAATCGCCACAAACAGGCCCGACGCGACGCGCGCCGCCGTCTTGCAAAGAAGGACGCGTCAACGGCAAATATCCCTGTTGTTTCCGGCAGTTACCAGCTCTCTTCTGCCACAGGCAATGATCTTGCAAAGAGTGACGTGTGCACGGTGGAATGGAGTGTTAAACCCCGCTCATCGATGTGAGAGCATTCCATTCCCGTCGCTCGCTTGCATCACCGCCTGAGCAGCGCGGCGGCGGCATCCATCTGTTCGTGCTCGAAGGCGGGCGCGAAGTCCTTGAGCTCGGCCGCGCGCAACCCGACCTCCGGGCTGAGTGCCACTTGGCGCCAACCCAATACCGCGGCATGCACCTCCCCAAGCACGGCCAGGGCCTGTGCCTCGTCCAGCGCGAAATACGATGCGCGGGCCAGCAGCATCTGAATGTCACTGATCGGCCCGTCGTGCTCGCTCAGCCACGTCTTGGACTCCCTGTCTTTGTCCGGGAAAGGGTTGATGTCGAAGGCAGGGGCAAGGCGCCATAGGCCGTGTTCCACGTGCAGAAATCCGTGGTTCTGGAGGTGGTCGTCCACGTTGGTGATCAGCAGATTGAGCACCAGGCGGCGCCAAAGTTGGCGCACATCCTCGGTGGGTGCGTGGCTGTGGGAGCGGATGGCGTCGGCAATCTCTGTGTAGCTACGATCCTCTTCGCGCGAGGCCTGCAGCAACGATGCAGCCGACTGGTAAGGGATGCGGCCGCCATCGTGGTCGCGGTCGAACCGGCGGATGACCGCGACCGGCACCT
The DNA here is from genome assembly GCA_021797365.1 of Pseudomonadota bacterium. The sequence continues at coordinate 12,474 of JAJZZU010000040.1, forward strand.
CGTTTCCCCCGTCACCCAGCAAGACGATGCGCGCGGGCGCGGCATCGATCCCCGCCTGCGCCGCCAGCTTCAGGGCCAGCACCTCGCCGCGCGTGACGCTGCGGGTGTCGCCCACGCTCGGAAACTTGCCGATGGCGAGCCAGCCGTCCTCGTCCACCATCGTGCACTTGGGGCGCGTGCCGCCGAGCGAAGTGCCCTTGCCTTGCAGGTAGCGCAAGTCCTCGGCGGTTTCCTGCCCGCGCTCGACGGCACAACTGGCTTGGTAGATATATTCCAGCTCGATCAAGGGCGGCGCGCTACGCCGGCCTTTCGCGACCGTCCTGTGCCAAGCCCCCTCTGTGTCACGCAGGCGCAATGCGCCAACGCGGCTAAAGTCGTCGACCGCCAGCAGGTAATCC
>JAJZZU010000434.1 GCA_021797365.1 Pseudomonadota bacterium
GTACTGGCCTTCGAGGAGGACACGCCACGCGAGCTGATCCTGGCGATACGTCCCGATGTCCTGGTCAAGGGCGGCGACTGGCCGGTGGCCTCGATCGTCGGCGCCGACATCGTTACCGCGGGCGGCGGCCGCGTGCTGTCCATTCCGTTCCGCTATGAGCGCTCAACCACGGCGCTGGTGCGCGCGATCCGTCATGACCTCCGCCCTTGAGCCCCTGCAGCGGGCCTTGGTAGGCGTGGTGGGCAAGGAGCGCGTGCTCACCGATCCCGGCGACCGGCACGTCTACGGTTACGACAACTCCCGCAAGCACCATCCCCCCGACGCCGTCGTGTTCGCACTCACCGAAGACGAGGTGCGCGACATCGTAGCCGTCTGCCGCGTCCACAAGACACCGCTCATAGCGCGCGGGCGCGGTACCGGCACCGCCGGCGCCGCCGTACCGGTGCGCGGCGGTGTCGTGCTCTCGCTCGAGCGCATGCGACGCATCATCACAGTCGATCCCGATAATCGCCTCATGCGCGTGGAACCCGGCGTCACCAATCAGGAGGTGCAGCGGGCGGCAGCGGCACATGGTTTTTTTTGGGCCCCCGATCCCACCAGCGCCGCCTATTGCAGCGTCGGCGGCAATATCGCCGTCAATTCCGCCGGTCCGCGCGCGGTCAAGTACGGAACGGTGCGCGAAAACACCTTGGGCTTGCGCGCCGTAACCGGCCGCGGTGAGGCGATACGCACGGGGGTCGACACTACCAAGGGCGCCGTGGGCTATGACCTGACACGCCTTTTGATCGGTTCCGAAGGAACACTCGCTATCATCACCCAGGCAACCTTGAAACTGACCCCACAGAGCACCGCGCGGCGCACGCTACGTGCGATCTACGATGACATGCATCACGCGGCGGCGGCGGTCTCGCGAATCATGGCGCAGCCGGTGACGCCATGCGCCCTGGAGTTCCTGGACGGCGCGGCCATCGCCATGGTGCCCGATTTCCACAAAACTCTGCCGGCACACACTGGGGCCCTGCTGCTCATCGAGGTCGACGGGCCGGAGGCGGCCATGGATGAGGCCGTGGCGGCAGTGTCTGCAGCGGCCCGTGGCGCAGGACTGCTCGAGCTCGCCGCGGCCACAAGCGCCGGCGAGGCCCAGGCGCTCTGGGCCGTGCGCAAGGCCCTGTCCCCCGCGCTGCGCACACTGGCCCCGAATAAGCTGAACGAGGACGTCGTGGTGCCGGTCTCGCGGATACCGGAATTGGTCGCTGGGCTCGCGGCCTTGAGCCGCCGCTTCGGCATCCCGATCGTGAACTTCGGGCATGCCGGCAATGGCAACATCCACGTCAACATGCTCTATGATTCCCAGAATGCGCAACAGGAGCGACAGGCCCGCCCGTGCCTTAGCGAGGTATTCGACCTCGTGTTGCGCCTCGACGGCACCCTGTCGGGGGAACATGGCGTAGGCATGGAAAAGCGTGATTATGTGGCGCGCGCGATAGACGCCCCGACGCTCGCCCTCATGCGTGCCATCAAGGCGCAATTCGATCCGGATGCTATCCTGAATCCTGACAAGCTGTTTCCGCTCATCTCATGACCTGTTATCGAAGGAGGTGTCCCATGTCATGTCGCCGCTGGCTTGCCCCATTGCTGGCCTCATCTCTCGCGTGCGCGACCGCTCATGCCGGCAACATAGGCAACGTAGGGGCCTTGAGTCAGGCCCAGTTCCAGAATCTGACCGGGGACCTCGGTGCGGCGCTCAGTTATAAAGACATGATGCCGGCCGCACCCCTTGGGATCACCGGCTTCGATATCGGGCTTACCGCCATGGATACACGTGTAGGCCAGGGCGGCGCGTTACACGCGGCCACCGGATCGGGCAGCGACAATCTCTTCGTGCCAAGCCTTCAGGCGCAAAAGGGTCTGCCCCTCGGTTTCGATGTCGGGCTCACCTACGGTCGCGTGCCGGGGAGCAATGTCCGCGTCATCGGAGGGGATGTCAGCTACGCCTTGATCGGCGGGGGACTGCTCGCGCCGGCCCTTACGGTACGCGGGACCTATACGAGAATGACGGGGGTGAGCGAGATGGGCCTGAACACCCGCTCGGTCGAGCTCTGTCTCTCCAAGGGCTTTGTGTTCATCACCCCCTATATCGGGGTCGGGCGGGTACGCACCGTCGGCACCCCGCATACCGGTACCTTATCGGCCGTGACCGTCGATGAGACCAAGGAGTATGTAGGCGCCGACATCAATATGGGCCTCCTCAATCTGGATCTCGAGGTCGACCGCATGGGCGGCTCCACCTCATACGGCGCGAACGTCGGCTGGCGCCTCTAAGTCGCGGTCCGCGCACCGCGACACCCCCGCCCACGCCGCCCCGGCGACCGATGGGCGGGCCGTTCCCGGCCCGCCCCTCATCCGACGACGTGGCCGCGCGCCCCGGTCAATGACCGTCGGCCTGCAACACCGACATCTGCCGGGCATTGATCAAGGCGGGCCTGGCCCCCGTGAAGGGCTCCAGATTGTGGCCAAGGAGCTGGATGACATACCAGCCATGCCCCTTGCGCGCCATCACCTTGAAATGCAGCATCGCCATCGACACCGC
>JAJZZU010000435.1 GCA_021797365.1 Pseudomonadota bacterium
GGCCCGGGTATCCATGACGTATTGCTTGGCTATGCGCCTAAAGGAAGGGCTCGTTTTTTGTTCCGATTCCCGGACCAATGCCGGGATAGATAACGTGAGCGCCTACTCTAAAATGCACCGGTTCTCCCTGGAGGGGTCGCGACACTTCACGCTGCTCTCGGCCGGCAACCTCGCCACGACCCAGGCCGTGGTCAAGAAACTGCGCACCGACATGGCGCAATCCGGACCCAGTCTGCGCACCGTATCGACTATGCAAGAGGCAGTAGACTACGTGGGCGTGGTCAATGCCCTGGTTCAGCGCCAGCAGGCCGAACGCGATGCCGCGCACACCAACTTCGAGGCCACCTTTATCTTCGGGGGACAGATCGCCGGCCAAAAACCCGAGATCTTCATGGTGTACCCCCAGGGTAACTATATTCACGAGTCCCGCGAGCACCCGTTTTTGCAGATTGGCGAAATCAAGTATGGAAAACCTATACTGGACCGTGTCGTGAGCCCAGACCTGGATCTCGAGCGGGCCGCGCGCTGCGCCCTTGTTTCCATGAACTCGACCATGCGCAGCAACGCCACAGTGGGTCCTCCTATCGACTTACTTATCTGCCGGCGGAATGTTTTCGATGAGGGTCGTTTTTTGCACTTAGGGGAGGACGATGCCTTTTTGCAAGCGATCGGCCAGTGCTGGAGCGAAGGCCTCATTCAGGCCCTCGAAACCCTTCCTAAATTCCCCTGGGAAACCACAGCCGATGCTCAGGCGGTAAGCCACGTCTACCCATTCCCGCCCAACTCTTGAAACCCCCATGGATCTTCTGGCCCTTACCCATAACGTCCACTATGATTACCCAAGCCCCGTTTTTCTAGGTCCGCATATATTCAGGTTAAGCCCGTCATTTCCATCACGCTTTTGTCTCAAGGATTATTCTCTTCATATTTCACCCCTGCCCCAAACGTTGCACTGGCAGTCAGATCTCTTCGGCAATCGGGTGGCGCGCGCCGTATTTGCTGCGCGTACAAGTGCCCTCGATGTTACGATGACGGCGACGTTCTGTTGGCAAGAGACAAACCCCCTGGATTTCTTGCTGGAAGAGACGGCCGTCCAATGGCCGCCACTCTACGCCGAGAACCTTGTCTCACCCCTTGCGCCCTACTTACAAGCAACAGAAGATGGCCCGCTTTTTCGTGCCTTTGTGGAGAAGTTGCGCGAGGGTCCTGCGTCAACGGTTGCATTTCTGGCGTACGCCGCGCAGCAAATCGCCACCACGGTTCGTTACACCTGTCGGCTTGACCCGGGCATACAGGACGCTGAGACCACGCTCGGCAAACGCACGGGATCGTGTCGCGACAGCGCTTGGCTGTTCGTCCAAGCCGCGCGGCGCTTGGGATTTGCGACCCGCTTTGTCTCCGGATACCTGATAGAACTCGCCGCCAAGGTGGGGGATGAAGCGCTGGGCGCCGACACGGCAGCCCTTCATGCGTGGGCCGATGTCGTCTTGCCGGGCGCCGGATGGGTAGCAGTAGACCCTACATCGGGACTGTTTGCGGGGGCGGACCACATACCGCTCGCGGCTGCACCGGAGCCGGCCCTGGTCGAACCGTTTTTGGGTAGCTGCGAACGGCAGGCTACGCACTGGCACTATTCTCATAGCCTACAGAGGCTCGGCCGCTGCGTTGGCCACTGAGCCCAGGCACAGCTATTTCGTGATGGCAGGCCTGTTCCGTCGGGCATGTCGGTGTGTGGCCAGTGCAATGCCCCAGCGCTTGCCATACCACGCGACCTTCTCGGAGGCACTTGCAAAGCCCTTGATGGGCAGCACCCCGTTGATCGCCTCGGTGCCCGCGGTGCGCCGCGCTTGGGTCACCCCGATGATGGTGACCGTCACCGGGCCCCAGCGATGCCCGCGCCCTCGCCTGACCGCGCCGGGCGTCGGCCGTTTCCGGGAACCTCCACCGCCAGCGCGCCGAGCGCCGGGGCGTTACTCAACGTTTCGAGCACCGGCGCGCAGCCCGCGCGGTCTTCCGGCACGAGCAGGCGACCGGCCATGCGGCCGGCACTGTCCGTGTGCGCCCGGATCAGATACTGGACGCGCAGTTCCTTGGCGTGCGTCAGGAACTCGAAGAAACCCGATCCGCGATCGTGACGACGGGCACGCCCAGCCGTTTCTTTGAGCGCAATGCGCCCCTTCGAGCTTTTGCCTTCTCCTTGATCGCCGTGACCTGTAGGCGCTCGATCTTCTCTTGAATAGTGCCCCTCCGGGACTGCGCACCGCGCCCACAGGCTCTGGCTCAGGATCCCGAGCACTACCCCAGGGTCGTGAAGACAGGCGCGTTGGGCATGACGAGGCCTCGGTCATGCGCCTCATTGCCCTTGCCAAAGGGAGGGGGCACATACCCCACCCCCTCTGGCCTCAGTGCCGCATCAGGGTTTCAAGGCCACATAACCCTGCATCTCCTTGCGGGCGACCTCGAGGACGCCAGCCGGCACTACGCGCGCGAACGCAAAGATGTCCTTGCGCGTCAGGTGATTGGCGAGCATGGCGTTGTGGCACGCACGAATCTTCAGGCCATGGGCGGCGAGCTGCGTGAGCGCCATCC
>JAJZZU010000041.1 GCA_021797365.1 Pseudomonadota bacterium
ATCCAAGCCTATGTACTTGCTAAACTTCGTCATGACCTGCCCCCTCAATTGTGGCTCTGAGCTGATGGTGGTTTTCCCGACCGTAAGCTTAATCCACGTCGCTTGAGGCCGGGCAGGTCAATACATGATGTCTATCGTAGGGCCAGAGGGGTCGGTTGCGGACTTGTCGCGTACTTGGTCAGGTCCGCATTCCATGCCATGTCAAGCGGAGGGTATCGGGTACGTTGCCGCCGTAGCCCGGCCTGATACTCGCATGCAGGAGCTTATTGGGTTCCTCTACCTTATCCCATTGTGGCGTCAACCATATTCCGGATCCCGGGAGATCCTCGACAGCTACGGCTCCTTGGGCCTGGGTGGCAGACCCTTTTTTCTTGTCGGTAAGAAAGAATTGACTCGTGCCGAGATCAATAGTGATGCGAAACTGTGGGTCCTTGTCTCGCAAAGGGTACCCAGCGGGCCCCTCAGCGAACCCCCGGATCATGAAGTGTGTCTCGTACCCGGGTTTACGGCCAATGATGGCGATGGCTTTTTGGACCTGTATCGACACGGCGTTTTCATCATACTCCGCAAAACGTGTCTTCCGGGTTCCGTCGCCAAAAATCAGTCCGGCATCCAGGACCCCATCCGGTAGGCGGCCCTCGGTTGTCCGCATCAGGTCGGTCAGGTCATGTGAAGGATGCGTGCTGTTACCATCCAAGTCATCCGTCTCGAGACCGGGCTGCACGAAAACCTTGCCATGCTTCCCTTCCAGATCGTGCCAATTCCGGGACAGCAGCACAACGTTGATCTGCCCATCACTTAAGGGAAGCCGACGGTGACGGTTGACGCGCCCCGCGGTCTGGATGATCGAGTGCATGCTCGACGGCTCGATGACAGCCCAATCGAAATCATGGTCACGCCCCACTTCTTCAACCGGCGTGGCCACCACAATCAGGCGAACATCGCCAGACGTATCCCGGATCTCGGGGCATGCCTCACATAAGACCTCAACCCAACGGTCATCGCCGCGCGATAATATTCCGTCGAGACGCTTTTCCTTCCAGGCCCGACGCTGCAGGACATCTCGGGCATGGTAGGCCGTGACCAGAAAACGCCCATCAGCGCGCAAGGCTTCCGCGACCTCCATACAACGATCAACGTTGGCCAAGCGCACGAGCCCAATGGATAGCCGACACGAGAGGCCCGGCGGTATGGCGGCCTGCATTTCGTGCAATTGCGCGGCCTGTTCGGCGATGGTGGGCGCAAAGGTTTCCAGGGAGTCGACCGGGGCAATCATGTAGCGTTTGGTGACGGGCTCTGTGGTCAGACGATCGGCCAGTGTGTGTAATGTTTTCCGATAAAAGTGATCCGCCTCTTCTGGATCTGGTGACGGTAAGGGATGGGGTGCGAACTTGTCGCTGACCAGGGTCAGGTGCCAGGGGCGCGTACCGAAAAGCGCGTCCTGGACGAGCCGTCCTTGGGCATAGGCCAGACAAAGTCCCTTGGCCAGTCCCGGACTCAAGGTGGCACTCGAGACGATCACATTGCGCCCGAACGACGCCGCGATCTGCACGACGCGCATGACCGCCACCGTGGCCCGCACGTCGTAGGAGTCGACCTCATCAAGTATGAGATCACTATGGGCGACGCGGATCAGGGCCTTGGCGTGGCGATGCTGTTGTCCCGGTTCGCCAGCGGCGACGATCCAGTCCATCGTGGAGACCAATACGGGACTGGCGATCAACTTGGCCAATTTTTGTGCGGACGGATCGTTCTCGGATCGGCCTTTCGCAATAGCGGTAAGCCAGGAAGGCGGTTCAAGACTATGTTCACGGTTCGGTTCATAGGTGTCATCTGTGGGCACATCCTCCTCGTCTTCGTTGGCGTCTTCCCGATCGTCCAGGCCGTGTTCCCCCATCAAGACGGCGAAATCACGAGCAAATGTGCTGCTAGGCACCCCCAGCCGCGCAAGGTCTTTTTGGAACGCCGCGAAAGTCTGGGTGGTCAGGCTGCGCAAATTGAAGGCGACGGCCAGCCGCGCGGCGTCCGGACGCACAGCGAAGGCCATTTTGAGGTTGGCCAAGGTCTTACCGGCCCCTGTCGAGGCCACATTGAAGACCAGTTGGCCTCCCGGCTGGGCGCGCACATGGTCAACGGCCTGGTCCTGCCAAACAAAACGCGAGCCCGGGTCATCGGCCCGTGCCGCCAGAACCGTGCGCACTAGGTCCCGATCCACGACGGGCAGGTCCTCGCCCGTAAACATGCGGATATTGTCGGCCGCGCGGTCGCCGACCTCCTGCAGGTGCCAGGACAATGGTTGGTCCATGAATCGGACGTGTTTTGGCGTGGACCCCCTTTTTCTGCGGATTGATGGCACGGACAGGGCGTCCTGCGAACAATTTTTGGTATTCGCAAAGAGAATCCCCGCCTCTCGCGACCTGTCTTTGGTTTCAGGAAAGGTTTCACTGGAAACCTTCTGGTCGGCAAAGATCAGCGCGGCGCGCGCCAGGAGCATAACGCCCTCCCAATACGGGGCCGATCGCTCGAGACCCTGGATACGCTGGGCAGTCTTATTGATTACCTGAAAGAGCGCGGCCCACCGTTTTGCGTCCTGCGACGCACCCGGAACGGCAAAGGCATCTGGCCGTTTTAGGGTCAGGTTGCCTTCGATTTCGAGCGGATTGCGTGTCCGGATATGCAACTCCCCATTCAGTCCGTCTTCCTGCGTGAGAATCCCGCCCATGCCCCCATGGTGCGTTCCCACGGACCACAGAAGGGCGTCCTGAGGAGTTTTCAGGTGACACCCCATGGGAAGGAAATTTGCATTAGACGGGCTATCAGGGACGCTGTCGCCCGCACGGTGCTTGGGGAACATCGCGTTCCAGGCGGCGGTAAGGGTCTGCGCGTCGATAGGGGTGTCATGCCCTGGACCCATAAGATGCTTCATGAGCCACGCCGAGAGCCACTCATGTCGGATGGCGTCACTCTGGGAGGCTGGGTCCTGGATGCCCTTACAACTGGCTTCCAGCTTGTCTTGAAAACGGCGACTGGCCTTCCCGAAGTCGTGGACATAGCCCGCCAGACGTGCGATCAGGGCCGCATGCCGGAAGGGCATAGGAAACCCCTTGGGGCGTTCTTGCGTGGCGACTGCGAAACGATCCTGGGCGTCGTAATGATTCCGATTGCCGACGATCCAGATCAACCGCAGCCCAAACACCGCGTCATTGCGATAGCAGGCAACGGACGTATTACGGCTCGCCTGGCGGCGCAGGGCCTTGTAGACCTCATCCAATGCGTCGCGCGTAATGAGTGTGCCCCAGGCGCGATCGCCGATGCGCGGGGCGTAGCGGTCGAGTAGGGTCCGCGTGCGCGCCAGGGCTGCCTGCTCACAGTTGGCGATGAAAATGACGTGCATGGCTAGTCCCGATCCTCGAGACGCGTGATGGGCGGCCACACGATGTCGGCAGGCACGGGTTCGTCAATAAACTCCCGCCGGAAGGCGTGTAGGGCATGGTCCGGCCAAGTCATGATGCCGTCTTGAATATCCAACTGGTTGCGCATGACGGCGGCCTGGTCGGGGGTCAAAGCCTCCGACAGGAACACCCGGAATCGGCGCGTGCGATGCACGAGGATCCGGGGCGTGAAGTTTTTCGGGACCTCCTTGGGGTCGAGCGGTTGCGCCTCCAGGATGCGCGCCAGCACATAGGTCTTGATGGGGAATCCCTGGGATACCGCCTCCAAGTCTTGCGCATACAAGCGCCAAAAGAGCCCTGTGTGCTCCAGGGCGCGGGGCCACAACAGGCGCCAACGGCCGTTCTCGCCGACCCGCAATCCCACATACAGGGCGCGGATCGGGCGCTCATGGAGTGCGGCATCCAGGAGCACGCGGGTCGCGAGCGGAGTCAGGGCGCGCGATGGCTTTGGGATGGGTTTCAGGAACGGGACACCATCATCAGGGAATAGGCCCGTCTCCTGGGGTGGGGCGCCCTGCGCCAGGAGATCCAAGAGCAGCGTTGCCTCCACCGGAGCGGGCCGTGGCGCGTGGGGGTTGGGAAACACCCCGCGGTGCCGGAGACGGACCAAATGGTCGGGCCATGCCTGAACCGCTTTCTGCAAAAGGTTGGAGGCGCGGTTGGGCGAATTGACCGTTCCGAAGGCGCGATCCATGTCAGCACGCCGACATTCCCCCAAAAGCCAAGCCCGCCGTAAGACAAAAAGAGTGGAATCCATGCCGAATATTTTATAGGACAATTGTGCCATAGTCCATGGCGCTGTTATAGTAAAAAAATAAATCGTCCGGCTTGCAGTTATTCTTGAGCTAGGTTAGGCTCTCCTCATCGTCACAAAAAGGTTCAGGACTTCCCGATGGAGAAAAGCGAAATAGTGGTGCTCAAGGCCAAACATGCGGCGCTGATGACGTTATGCGGCGCCAAATTGACTGCGGAAGATGAAAAAGCCATCTCTTGCGAGCGGGATTTTTGCCAGAGGTGTGTCAAGAAAGAGCCCCGGGTCGATTTCCTGCTCAAGATCTTTTCTTTGCAGGATGGTTTTGAAGCCTTCGACTCCGAGACGTTACCGGAGCCCAGTGAGGTCGCAGCGCAGGACTACCTGGATCGCGCCTTAGCGCTGCTCCAAAGGCAAGCCGCTTCGGTATCGCCCGACCAAGCACGCGCCTTGGCGCAGGAAGCCGTGCGGGATTTTGGGGCGCATTTTTCGGGGAAGCTCATCCATTCGTCGGCAACCGACGCTGCCTTATTGGCGCCCTTGCGTGCGACGCAACAATCTCACCTCTTTAGCCGTCGACTCCGACAAGCGGGCATCCCGCTGCCGTTAGATCAAAGCAAGCTCGATAATCGGGGTATCTATCAGCGGATCCTTAAGGTGCTGCACGACGATCCTGCGGTGGCGGCGTCCGGTCTCGAGCCCGCTATCATTGAGGCGATCCGGCAGGGGGCTGACGAAGCACTGACCCAAGCACCGCCGGTACCAGACCTGGTTGATCATCGGTTGCGCCAAGTCCTGCTTCCGGATGGCGACGGCTATCTGGCGGCAAGCCCGCTCGCTGCTGGCGGGTTGAGCGTTCTGCTCCATGACGCCGCACGAGCCTTGGAAAAGGCGGCGGCAGAAGCCGATCCGGACCAGTCAGAAAAGACGCCCAAGCGGGGGCGGGGCCGGCCCCACAAGAGCGAAGAACGGGACGCCTCATCGCCTGTATCGGGATCCACCGCCGTGACCGGAGACGAGGGGGAGAACGACAGCGAAGCGTCAAAAACTGTCAAACGTCTATTTACGCGTCTCGGCTTACCGTTTGGCGGCGCGATTCCGCGCAACGCGAGCATTCACCCCAAATCGTCGATCCAGGAGTCGTTCTTTTTTGCGGCACCACAACGCAACGCCGAATGGAGTGCCGCTTGGCGATTCGTCTTTCGGTCTTGGCAGCCTTATGTCACCAAAACACAAGCCAAGGATATCGCCAACCAAGTCACAAGCATCGAGAAGTCCGCCGCTCTCCAGGATTCTACGTCGTTGACCGCCGTGAAGGTCCAGGCGTCCGGGGCCTTGGCCACTGTGGTGCGGGCCTGCCATGCGCAGGCCGTCGATTTCGCTGCGGGCCTAGCCGAGGCTATTTTCCGGACAACGGATGGGGGGGAGAGGGAGATCGATGAAGACCTGTTGCGCGAACATCGAGAACCCTCCGCCCTTGATCTGGCCATCGTGCGCCAAACCTTTAATGCAGAGTATCGCGCCGCAATGGCTGAAACCATTATCAATACCGTGGACCGCTTGGCCGTGAACCGCCAGACCGGACAAGACGCCTTTGGCGGCGTGATCGGACGGCAACGCGCGCGCCGTGCCATTGAAAAGATTCTGGAGGATGTATGAGTTATCTCGTCATCGACCTAACAGCACATAAGACCAATATGCTGCATACCTTAGGGATCGTATCGCCTGCCCCCGTGCTGCCGACGATTCTGGCCATGCATGCGCTGGACAAAAAGCTCGGGGGACGTCTTGATGTTCGCGGGGTGGGATTGATTCATCGGCATAGCGCCCCCTGGATCGAGCACCTGGATGACAAGGGTTATTTGAAGCCAGCGTTGGTGCAACGCCGCGGGACCTACCTGTTCGACAGCGAAGAAAACCTCTACGGGATCCCCATGCAACCTATGGCGCTGGCCGATATCGAGTGGACGTTGGTACTCCACTGCGAAAACGACGTTTCCGATGTCAGTGCGGTGATCGGGATGTTGCACACCATGCGTTTAGCTGGTGGGCGCATTCAGGGGATCAAGGCACGGACCTTTGACCAATGGGATAAAGCAGTTTCAGCGCTTCGTACGGGACGCTGGATTGACGACGTCACTCCTATGCTCCAGTCCGGACCCAATCCCATTCAGGCGCTTCTCTCGGCAACACGCCCAGGCGCGCGCAATACCGAAGGGTGGGTCGTACCCGCCAATCTCGGTTACGCGCTTCTGGAGGATCCCATCGCTCGCCAGGGGGCCCGTGATGGCCGTCCCCACGCATTCGTGGAGGATATGGTGGGGTTGGTGCGTTACACGTCCCTCTTTCAGGCGCGCACCAAAGGACTCAAGCCCGCCAACCTCTGGCGTTATGGATGGGATGGCGATCAGTTTCTGGTCACAAACCGACAAGATGTGTCGTTGACCCCCGGGCGTGCGGCGACCGTATAACCCAAGCAAGTATATTTAACCACAACAGTAAGGAGCATCACTATGAGTATCAAAATTCCTTCCGTCCTCTCCGTTCAGCGGGGCACCATCGTGACCGACGGCATCATGTCGAGTCTCGTCATGAAGGACAGCAAAACCGAGACGCGTCCGGTTCGTGTAGTGCGCCACGGTATTCGCGGAGTCCTACCCAAAAAGGAGAAGGATGGCGTGTCCAATCCCCAACGCACCGAGAGCGCCAAAACCGTGTCTGACGCGATCGGTCTTGCGGTTTCTTTCGATTTCCGGACGATCTCTGCGCGCAAAAACTTGATTTTCGCGTGCTCGGAAGAGCCCACCCGCCAAGCCATCAATGCCTTTATTGATCGTTTTTTCAAGGATAATGTCCAGGAGTTTGAGGAGGTGTGCCGTCGCTACGCGCGTAATATCCTGAACGGCCGGTGGCTTTGGCGCAACCGAATTCTGGGGGACGTGACCGTAAGTGCGACGATCCCGGGCAAGGATGAGCCGTACCGATCGGACGGGTCGCGCACAAAATTTACAGGCCACACCAAAGATGGTTACACCGACGAAGAGATAGCCTTGGCCAAAGAGGTAATCGCCGCCGGTTTGCTGGGCGTATCAGGGTCACCGTCGGTTCATGTGGAAGGCCGGGTGATGTTCGGCTTCACGGGTCAAGTTGAGGTGTTCCCCTCCCAGAACATGGTCACATCGAAGCCGAAGGGGTTTGCCCGCTCCCTCTATAAGGTGAACGTCATTCCCCGGAAGACCCTGATGGACATCATGGGCAGCGCCAAGAACGATGGCGAAGAGGCGGGGGAATTCGCGGCCGACATGATCGATATGGGGTGGGCGGCCTTGCGTGACCAGAAGATTGGCAATGCCATCCGCACCATCGACACTTGGTATCCGGGTTCTGACGGGACCCCGATTCCCGTGGAACCCAACGGGGCCAGCCTGGAACATAATAAGTTGCATCGTGAGGCCAAGGGAACCGGGTGGAGAGATCTCCTAACCAAAGTCGACGAGATTAAACCGTCGGAGACCTTTAATCCGGATGCGGCGTTCCTGATCGCTCTGCTCGTGCGCGGCGGTGTGTTTTCGGAAAAACAGTGAGGACACGATGGCCTACATCACTTATTTTGATCTAACGCTAAGTCCAGGCCAAGCGGGCCCCGATGAGGCGCCCGCATGGGACCGCCTTGGGCGGGTGTGGCGTGTTACCCATGGGGCGAGCCGAAAGGTTGGCATACCATTCGCCGTAGCCTTTCCTGGTTGGATGCGGGAGGGCTTCGGCCTGGGCCCAACGCTGCGGGTATTCGTGCAAGATGCCGGATCTGCCGAACGTCTGTATGACACCATCGAGCGCGCGCCGGGGATCGGTGACCTTGTTACCGGGTCACGGATTCGGACCGTTCAGGGTACGCCTCAGTCCTTTGAGGCGTACTTGATGCACCGCATCCCCTCAGGGGTTTCCAAGACGCGCAAAACCATCCCGGCGAATGTTCAGCAGGCCCTGCGCGAAAGTGCACGGCTTCGTCGGCTGACCCAGCAGCAAGGGCTGCCGTTCGTGCGAATGCGATCGTCCACGGGGCATGGCTTTCGCTTGGTGATCGAGCGGATCGCCGCTGCGGCGGATATCGGAGGTACACCGAACGGCTACGGTCTGTCGCGCACGACCCAGCTTGTGGCGTTGCCGGTTGTGTAGGCAGGGCCAATGAAGACGATTCGCCGCCCGCAGGCGGTCATGATCTCCAAGAGGGCGAACGTGTTTTATTTAGAGCACGTTCGCGTGATGCAGAAGGATGAGCGCGTGGTGTATCTCACGGAGAGCCAAGATGGGATCGACCAGTTTGTGTCGATCCCGGACAAAAACACAGCCTTCATTCTCCTGGGTAAAGGAACATCGATTACAGATGCCGCTGTACGCAAGCTCTCCGAGTCCAATGTCATCGTGGGGTTCTGTGGGTCGGGCGGCTCGCCGTTGTTTGCCGAAATGGATGTCACGTTTCTGTTGCCGCAGGACGAATACCGCCCGCCTGCGCATGCGCAACGCTGGTTTGCCCTATGGATGGCGGAGCCCAGTCGCGTGGCAATGGGGCGCGCCTTCCTGCAGCATCGCGCCGCGTGGGATAAGAATATGTTTGCCAAACTGGATATGCCGGTTCCAGGCGACGTCTTCGAAGGCTTTGCTGCTGGCCTCGACAGCTGTGCGACGACATCGGACCTGCTTTCCGCCGAGGCGCATTTCGCCAAAGAGGTCTACCGGCATTTGGCTCACGCGTTCGCCATTCAGGAATTCAGGAGGGAGCCCGGCGCCAAGAAGAAAGAGACACCGCTCCAGCGGGTCAATAGTTTCCTGGACCACGGCAACTATCTCGCGTACGGGTACGCCGCGGTCGCGCTTCATGGTATGGGCATACCGTATTTTCTGCCCGTCTTGCATGGGAAGACTCGGCGCGGTGCCTTGGTTTTCGATGTCGCGGATCTTTTCAAGGACTGGCTTATCATGCCAGCGGCTTTTCGGTGCGGGGGGCAAAACGCGAAGGATGGTGTGTTTCGGGCACAGATCATTGAATTGGCCATGCAGTATGACGTGCTGGATCATGTCATGACCTTCGTTTCAGAGCTTCCTGAGAAAATCATGAACAATCCAGGGGTTATCGGCGCCATGCCAAATTGATCATTTATTGGGCAATGTTGGGTTAGCGCCTTGATTCCCCGTTCTTTTACAATCCGGAATTGTGGGTTCATCGCCGCGCAGGCGATTGAGAAGTTCGTCTCACGCGGGTAGCCGGGCATGCCGAGGTTCATCGCCGCGCAGGCGATTGAGAAGGGACCGGTCTCAGGCCACGGCAGCGGTCTCACGTTCATCGCCGCGCAGGCGATTGAGAAGATGTCGCTTATGGCAAAGAGCGAGCCGAGACCGTTCATCGCCGCGCAGGCGATTGAGAAGACGCGGTAAAAGGCAGCCACAAGAGACAGCAGGTTCATCGCCGCGCAGGCGATTGAGAAGTTGGTCGTATTCGTGTGGAGGGTGTCGAGGTTGTTCATCGCCGCGCAGGCGATTGAGAAGAGAGACGCGTCTGATCTGTGTCGTGCGATAGCGTTCATCGCCGCGCAGGCGATTGAGAAGGGTATGCAGCATATCTCGCACGCTCACGTCTCGTTCATCGCCGCGCAGGCGATTGAGAAGATGGGAGGCGAAACCGTCCGTGGTACCTGCTGGTTCATCGCCGCGCAGGCGATTGAGAAGGCGCGCTTCAGGCATGGATAGCCTATCGGGATGTTCATCGCCGCGCAGGCGATTGAGAAGAGGGAGCCTGGACAGAGACGACCTGCGGCGTGGTTCATCGCCGCGCAGGCGATTGAGAAGAGCTTGAACAGGTGGAGTACCGGTGCGTGCTCGTTCATCGCCGCGCAGGCGATTGAGAAGATTCCCACGCGGTAAGGGGCAGCGACAAGAGAGTTCATCGCCGCGCAGGCGATTGAGAAGCAGATACACGACATTGAGCGCGGCCGCCTTCCGTTCATCGCCGCGCAGGCGATTGAGAAGGATGCGTGCTCGGCATGCCCGGCTACCCGCGAGTTCATCGCCGCGCAGGCGATTGAGAAGATTCGGCGAGGCTGGAGACCGGCTCTGGGTGCGTTCATCGCCGCGCAGGCGATTGAGAAGGACCAGGCGCACCATCTCTCCGGCGCCCGCCTGTTCATCGCCGCGCAGGCGATTGAGAAGCACCTGAGCCAGCGCAATGACGGGGATATCCAGTTCATCGCCGCGCAGGCGATTGAGAAGAATTCCCCATCCGGCAACCGAATGCGCGCCATGTTCATCGCCGCGCAGGCGATTGAGAAGAAGTTGCGCATCGTAGGGATCGACGTAGTGCCGTTCATCGCCGCGCAGGCGATTGAGAAGTTGGGCGCGAGTCATCGCGACGTACAGGACGCGTTCATCGCCGCGCAGGCGATTGAGAAGCTGTTCGGGGGTTTTGGGGCGTGGTTTGCGTCGTTCATCGCCGCGCAGGCGATTGAGAAGGACCCCGATCCGCACCCACAAAAGCGGTCTACGTTCATCGCCGCGCAGGCGATTGAGAAGCAATGCGGCAACGCCCGCGGTTCAGCCCGGGTGTTCATCGCCGCGCAGGCGATTGAGAAGGGACTGTGGGGGCACCGGAGTACCAAAGCAGCGTTCATCGCCGCGCAGGCGATTGAGAAGGCCGCTGCGCCTGCCACTGGCTCCGTAGCCTCGTTCATCGCCGCGCAGGCGATTGAGAAGAAACGTCAGAGTGATCCCGCTCTGATTGCCGAGTTCATCGCCGCGCAGGCGATTGAGAAGCACTTGCGCCCTGGCCCAAGGCATCGCGGTTCGTTCATCGCCGCGCAGGCGATTGAGAAGATCCGTGATCGCCTGGCGTACATGCCTGCAATGTTCATCGCCGCGCAGGCGATTGAGAAGAACGTGCCACCGCTGGACGTCTGCGGGCTACCGTTCATCGCCGCGCAGGCGATTGAGAAGTGATCGCCGACCTCGTGGCGGCGCAGGGCACCGTTCATCGCCGCGCAGGCGATTGAGAAGGTCCGTGCAAGCAGGGACCATCGCATGAAAGAGTTCATCGCCGCGCAGGCGATTGAGAAGGCAATCAACCCGGGAGCCGGTTGTCCGGCCGCGTTCATCGCCGCGCAGGCGATTGAGAAGAAGATCGCCGAACTCGAATCCCGCATCAACTCGTTCATCGCCGCGCAGGCGATTGAGAAGGTCGCAGAGCGAGACGGAAAAGAGGTGACGCTGTTCATCGCCGCGCAGGCGATTGAGAAGACGCAGAAGCGGCTCTCCGTGATCGGATAGTAGTTCATCGCCGCGCAGGCGATTGAGAAGATGCGTCCTCCCAATACTCCGTGCGTGCGCCCGTTCATCGCCGCGCAGGCGATTGAGAAGCGTCATCCATCCGCCGCCAGATACGCGACAGTGTTCATCGCCGCGCAGGCGATTGAGAAGCTCCGGTGGCCGGATTATCTTCGTTGGAATGCGTTCATCGCCGCGCAGGCGATTGAGAAGATAAGATGCTGTACGCGTCTGGCGCAGGCGACGTTCATCGCCGCGCAGGCGATTGAGAAGATTGCGATATTCCGCAGCACCAGGGCACATATGTTCATCGCCGCGCAGGCGATTGAGAAGTAATCTTTGGGGATTTTGAGCTTGAGCCGGATGTTCATCGCCGCGCAGGCGATTGAGAAGCATGCGGTGGCCCATGCGGCGTTCATCGCCGCGCAGGCGATTGAGAAGCGGAGCCTTTTTACCACGATCCGGCCCAACTCGTTCATCGCCGCGCAGGCGATTGAGAAGAGTTGATGCCTCCGATCGCGCTCCAGTGTGACGTTCATCGCCGCGCAGGCGATTGAGAAGAAGCGCACTGGATATTCCCCGGCTGTAGCTCAGTTCATCGCCGCGCAGGCGATTGAGAAGAATTCCCCGTCCAAGAGCCGGATGCGCGCCATGTTCATCGCCGCGCAGGCGATTGAGAAGAGTGCGGGAGCGTCATGGCGCCCCCTTGTCGAGTTCATCGCCGCGCAGGCGATTGAGAAGGTCGCTTGATCTTATGCGGGCGTTACGTCGCCGTTCATCGCCGCGCAGGCGATTGAGAAGGCTCTCGCGAGAGAGGAGCCGCTGTGTGACATGTTCATCGCCGCGCAGGCGATTGAGAAGAGCCGCCACGGCGACGTCGTTCCACGCGTTAGGTTCATCGCCGCGCAGGCGATTGAGAAGCTACTTTGGATATGCGGTGGGATCCACTACCAGTTCATCGCCGCGCAGGCGATTGAGAAGGCCCGACCTGGCCCACGGCGTGCTCCATTGGCGTTCATCGCCGCGCAGGCGATTGAGAAGATGTGCCGGGGGCGGCTGCGGGTAAAGGGCCGGTTCATCGCCGCGCAGGCGATTGAGAAGGTTAGTTCCGTTCTTGGGGAGTAACTACTCGCCCCCTTAGCCATCAACACTACGAGCCGCTTGACAATATAGACACCTGACGCTACGCTTCCCCCCATGTGAGGGACATGAGGGGTGGCGTGCGATGGGGGCGTATTTCGGATCCAAGGCAACCTCTGGGTTGTGCCAGGCGATCATCGCCCTCATGCCGCCCCACGACACCTATATCGAGACCCACTTA
>JAJZZU010000042.1 GCA_021797365.1 Pseudomonadota bacterium
ATGCCAGACGCCGCGCCCGATCAACGCCGCATTTGGCTCATCGTAGACGAGGCCCCGCGAGTGGGTAAGGTCCCCAGCATTACGGATGCCTTGGCCACCGCCCGCTCCAAGGGTCTACGCGTCGTGCTCGGGATCCAAAGTCTTGCACAAGTCCGCGAGGCTTATACGCGCGACACGGCCACGACCTGGGCGGGGCAGACGGCAACAAAAATCATCTGTCAGACGACCTCCCCCGACGATCAGGAGTGGTGTGCAAAGCTCTTGGGAGATCGCGAAGTCGATCGTTTTCAGCACCAGGTCTCGACCCAGACCGGCCGCGATGGCGGCCAGCACAATCAATCCTGGCAGCGCGTCCGCGAGCCCGTGTTGATGCCGGCCGCGTTTGGTCGGGATCTCCAGGTGATCAAAGGCCGCGGCCCGCGCGCGCTTGTGATGGCAGGCGGCGAGGCCGCCATCCTCAATTGGCCGTTTCCTCACCTGCCAATCTATCGCCCGGATCGCATCGAGGCGCGCTGGATTCAGCCGAACTACCAGCGCCCGGACTGGGGTAAGGCCCCACCCGACGTAGGGAAACCCTCTGCTCCTGTGGCAGCCGTGCCGCACTCCAAGAAAAAGCCCGAGAAGGACCAGCAAGCGCCAGCCTTCGGCACGCCGATGAGGGATTCTGAAACGCCGCGTCCCTTGCCTCCCGTCACGCCCGACACGGATCTCGCCGCTCCCATACAAGATCTTGTGTTCGACCACCTGGCCCCCGGTTTGGGCCTGCTCGGCAAAATATTGGGCACGATCGAAGCGGTGGGCAGCGGACCGCCAGCCCCGGCGCAGGTGGTTACGGCCCGCCCACCGGCGCCCGAAGCGGCAGGTGTCGACGATCTCGACGGCGCCCGGGAGGGGCAAGACGAGGAACGGGAGCCGTAGGGCGCGAGTCATTTCCGCGCGTGCTGCACACTGTAACGCCACCGGATTTCGGTGGCCAAACGACTACCTGTACGGAGTAAATCGCATGACACACAATAATGAAAACAACGGGCTACTCACCGAGGAACAGGAGGCCTATTTTATCGAACTCGGTTGGTACAGCCGCGCACTGTTTGCTCAGGCCCTTGCCGCTTTCATACGCGGCGATGAGCCCGAGGGTCGGCGCCTTTCCCAGGAAGACCAGCGCCTGAAACGCGCGGCGGATGATGGCCAGGGTACGCGCCTGGGGGAGGAATAGACTATGTTTTTTATTATTGCCTTTGTCGTTATCTGGATATTCTTTGGATTCGACCATGCTTTCGAGGCGGCGTTTGCCATGGGTCTTTTGGCGGTCATTATTGGCCTGGGGGCCGCGCCGGGGATCATTATAGACAAGACCATCAAGGATATTCAGAACAACCGGAAGAACCACTCATGACAATATTCATTGAACCCCAAGCCGGCACCGGGCCGGTCATCGCCTTTATCCAGCGGGCACGCGGCCCGCTTAATATCAACGCCTACCTGATGACGGATCGGCGCATTATTCGGGCCATCACACAGGATGTGCGCCGCGGGATCCGCGTCCGCATCTTGATCGACCGACGCCCCTACGGCGGCCGGCCACGCGAGGAAATTAGGCGTCTTCGGGCCACCGGGGCGCAGGTGCATTATGCGCCGGCACGGTTCACTGGTCGCTACCGATTCGACCACGCCAAATATATGGTGAGCGGATCCTCTTTGGAGCTCGGCACCGCCAACCTCACGTGGTCGGCCTTCCACAAAAATCGCGAATACCTCGATATCGCCCGGCAATCCGCTATAGCCCACGCCCTGCACGCGGTCTTCACTGCGGACTGGCACAATCGCCCCGCCGGCAACGCCCCGCGCCATACTCTGGTTCTGTCGCCGGGCGCCACATCGGCGCTGGTGGCCGTCATCCGCCAACCCGGCGGCGTTTGTATCGAGTCCGAGGAGTTGGGGAAAGACCGAGCGATCCTAAATGCGCTGCGGGCCAAGGGTGCGCAAGCCCGGATTCTGTTACCGGCCACGTTGAATCGATATGATCGGCACCTTGCCCAAGGGCTCACTATGGACGGCGTGCGCGTGCGGTATCTCGCCGCTCCTTATCTGCACGCCAAATTGATTGCGGGCCCGACAGAAGCTTTCCTGGGATCCGAAAACTTCACCTGGACGAGCCTCAACCGTAACCGCGAGGTCGGCATCCTCCTGGGCAATCCCACAGCGGCCCGTCTCGATCGTCAATGCCTGCGGGATTGGTCGGCGGCGCGGTGACCTGCATAGTATAGTTCTCCATATCCTATGGAAAACCATACGGAACGGGGCAGTAGTACCATTTTTGGTAATATTACCAAAAATGGTACATTACCAAACCCCTCGTTTAGATCCGGGGAAGACTAGTTACCAGACATCTGTGGCGAGCCTTCCGCCTCGATACCCCCACAAGGCCATGCGGCCTGCAATGCAACGTGCGGGGGCAATGAGGGCCGCCCGTTTTTAGGTGGCCATTTTTATAAATCTTCCATTCGACGGGATCGGGCTCTATTACACGAGTAATACAATCTTTCCGTTGAGTAGATGTTAACACCAACAATTCCGACGGCGGGCAACTGACGGCGGGAGTTTTGTTGTCTAATACCTTGCTGCAAAAGTAGCGCCGCGCTCAAATCTCGGTATCCTATACGAACTGGTGGCAATCTTGAGATGAGATAAAAAGGACGGCAGCAATGAGTAACAACGAGGGGAAAACACAACCGCAGAGTTTCTTTTATCGCCTCCGTTCCATTGACGCCATTTTAGGCGAACGCAAGGAGCTGGAAAACCAGGAAATCTATTTTTGTCCACCCGATCAATTGAACGATCCGATGGAGGGCTATAAAGACCTTTTTTGGTGGGGGGATGAAATTGTCTGGCGGAACCTTCTGAAGCACTATCTTGCGTGCTTGACGCAATCGCTCCTTACGGCGTTCATATTGCGTGAAGACTACGATCCTCATCTTGCGCGGAACTTCGTATTCACGACGCCATCCACGCTGCCGACAGAACAACTCAAGGGACTTCATCGGCGTGTTTGTGATATTTTTTTTGGTCTGAACAGGCTTGCCCGCTTGCCCGCGATGCTTGCCGCCCGGACTAGTGCTTTGCGGCGTGAGGAAGTGGAGTTCTGTTTGCGTGCGGTTCATGGGGTCGCCCTCAAATGTGTCAAGACGATATTGTGCGAGGAAGGACGCTGGCCATCTGTAAACGAGACGTCGTCTGTGCCGCAGTTTACAGAAGAAGATATCCGCGTTCTCGAAAATCTATTCAAGGTCCTTGACGGCTTAAAGGAGCACCAAGTCGAATCCAAACCAGAACTTATGGGCGCACTGTTCGGCGCAAGCGCGCGTATCAACCGGCAAATGGATCTGATCCGATATTGTGGTTTCACAGACGACCTCTCAAGGGCCTGGCACCCGATTTTCTATTCCTTTCCTGAGCATTACGTGGATAGTCTCCGCGATCTCGTATACTTCAATTGGTATGCTGCCTGCTTCGTCACCGACCCAACTCATGCCGCGATGTGGGGACATTATGGTGACGCGCATAAAGGTATCTGTCTCAAATTCCGCGCCGAGGAAAGGGAGGGACAGCCATCTGTGCTAAAATTACACGGCATTAAGGGTTGGCAGGGCTGTCCAAACGGTGGAGGGCCGGTTTACGGCGATATTCCGCTGTCATTCGAGCAGATAATTTACACGGACAAGCTGCCAGAAATCGATTTCTTCCGTTCTATTGGCCGCTTTCCGGTGCCCGTCTTGCAGTCGCAATGGTATACGGATGAGCAAGGCAACAGCAGCGCGTGTGCTGAGGATGTGTTCGAACACATGAGCGATTGGCACAAGCGTTACTGGGAGTCATTCAGGCAATTGGCCTTTACCAAACTGCAGGACTGGCGATATGAGGGGGAATACCGCCTGACCCTGATGCCTTCGCTCGATTTCTTCAGCGAAGCCAAAGATCGCAAGCTGCGATACCGTTTTTCTGATCTTGAAGGAATCATCTTTGGTATCAGGACACCGCTTGCTAAGAAGGCCCGCATCATCGATATCGTGGCTGCTAAGTGTAAGGCTGAAGGAAGAAAATCGTTTGCATTCAGTCAGGCGGTCTATAATGCCCATAATGGTAGGATTGAAGCCCATCCGCTCGATCTGATCCGGTTCGAGTAAACGAGGTTATTTCAGGGACTACCCGCGGCAGAAGGATATTGGGTACTCCACATGCCCTGGACGAGCCTCAATCGCAATTGCGAGGTCGGGAATTGATTTGTCGGCGTTGCCGGTGGGGCGACGAAGTGTTATCAGGTAACCGAAATACTACCGAGATCCCCGATAAAAAGTGTTGGCCGGACTTCCCGGTGTCCAATTGAATTGGGTATGGTAAGGTGCACCGAACACGTCGGTATATTCAATGTATATCTTATAATCCTCAGGATTTGTGATGTAGTCAGCCCAGGAAGAATCCGAAAAACCTTCCAGCGGGGGGCCAAAAATGCGTGGCGTTTGGCAGGCAGTACCCGGGCGCAGATCATCGGCAAACGCGAATAATTGTGTGCCGGGAAATTGGGACAGACAAAGGATCACTTTTACATTAAGCGCTGGACCCATGCCAATGTTCTGTATCGTCACAGAGTTTTGTGCCTTATTGTTAGGTACCTGGATCTCAAAAAAAGATGGGGGATGCAAAGCAGGATCTTGCTTCCACTGTACTACGGGCCTTAGCATATTTAAAGGAACACACAATTCACAAACTGGCATTAAATTATCTCTGTGGTGAATGTCCGCTCGCTCAGCGAGATAGGCGGTCTTTTTCGCCATCCTGGACGTCGACCACGCCATAAACCCTGTAACTACTGCTAGAGCGAGTGTGCCAAGTGCGGTGGCTGCGTGTACCCAATTCGTAAGACTCATGACAAAATCCCCGTGTGAATTTGCTGAAACCGTAAACTTTAACGGTAGGAGAAGCAAGGATGGCAGGGCCAGATTGCAGCCATTGCAGCCTTTTGGCTCGGTTGGGGATCGTGACCGATCTCTCTAACCCTGAACACGATGGCGCCGTAACGATGGTCATGCAGCGGAAGGCAGGGCCAGTTTTTTGGATAGCGCAAATTGCATGGGCAACCTGAATATGTAAGGATAATACGGGTAGCTCCTGCGAGGCCGTATCATGAATATGTTTCCCATCATGCCCGCGATTGAGGCCTGCATAAACGTCATGGATATAGGAAACGAATCCGAACGCGTGCAGGCGGGAGCCTGGAGACAGGAGAGGGACACGATTACGGATGGCCGTGGCCCCATTGAGGACAGGAACAGGGCCCTCGTGGCACTCCTGAACAGGATCCAACCGATAGCGGATGGGGTTGAGCGGGCGCGGCGAGAGCGTTAGGAGGCGATAATGACCTTATACCTCATGGATACAAACGCCTTCAACAACATATGCGATGCCGAGGATGTGGATGTCGCCACTATCGCGCGACAAGCGCAGGGTCGCGTATACGTAACCCACATTCAGCAGGATGAGGTCAATAACACTCGGGATGTTGCTCGGAGAGATGTTCTTAGGGGATGTCTCCAAACCATCAATGCAGAGCCTTGGCCTACGGAGACCTTTATGATCGGGAAGTCGCGGCTTGGGATGGCGAGGTTGAGTGATGGTAGGCGTTATCACGCGATCTTGGACGAACTGAACAACCGCAAGAAAAAAAGGAGCAACGAAGCTGACGCGCTGATAGGCGAGACGGCCGAAGCCCGTGAATGTGTCTTGGTGTCGGATGACCAGGATTTATCAGAGGTTATGAGAGAAGTGGGCGTCCAGGTGATTGGGTGGCGTCAGTTTGTTAAAGAATTGAGCGACCCAAGTCCCGCGACAAGCGCCGGTCTAGTAGGCCCTTGATATCACCAGCCGTGCGCTTCCGGGATCATAGGTAACGTCCGTAATAGAGCCATCCCGGATGCGCTGGACCGCTTCGTCAATGACGGGGAGCGGTACCAGGAACCACTCACGGGGGCGGACGGGCTTGCCGAATCGGTCTTCAATGGTGAGATCGAGCTGGGCGGGTGCGAAGAGGCGATGAAAGAGCCTCTCTAATTTGGTCCGGTTAATGCGCGCCAGTTTGTAGGTTGCCACGACTTCCACATCCGCCAGCAAGTAAGTCGCGTCGTGTGCCGCATTAGCAATGCGGGTTTCCACCTTACCGCCCGTCACGCCAATCTTATGAACAAGCTCCCGATGTTCAACAATAAACGGATGATGAGACAGGCTGCGCAACACATAGATAGTGCCGCTTTCAATGTCGTCTTCCTCCCATATCTGGCTGAACACGGGGCCGGAGTCGGGTTCCGGTGTCACACGCCGTCCGGTCTCATCTTTATACAGGGCGCGCTGGAGCGATCTACGTAAGAGATTGCTCTCGGTGCCATTAGCATAGACGACCCGTAAGCGGGCATCATTCCTGCCGGTGGCTGTTTTGATGGGCTCGCCCACCTCGACGACATAGACGAGTTGGCCCGTCAGAATAAAAAAGTCCCCCTCCACGATAGCGGCGCCTTCCTTGCCGAAAGGCAGTGTCCGGCGCACGCCAGTCTTTAGATCACTCTCAACTTTGGCAAATAATGGCTTAAAGTGCGCGAAATCCAGACAGGGCGTGCGGTCGGCTACCTCTTCGGCGACCCGCCGGTCCTCTTGCGAGCGCACGTGCTTGAGGATGGTGATGTCCTCTTCGTTCGGGGTGGCCACACCGAGTTCGGCCAACAGCCCCTCGTCATCGAGTGTGTCCACCGGACGCGTTTCCCTGGCGGCATCAAGGGCCAGCAGACTAAGAACGTCGCGGCTTGCCAGCAGTTTGCGCGCCTCGGGCAAGGCACGCAGGCGATCAAGGCGCACCGCATACAGCCGCTCAAAGATATCACGGTCCTCTCCGTGTTGGGGTACGCGCCCCTGGATCTCGATAAAACGCAGGATGTCCTCAAAGCCGGCGATGAGGCGTTCCTCGCGCGGTGTGTGACGCCCAGTCGCGGCCGGGGTGACATCGACGCCTAAAGCATCGAGTAGCTCATCATCGGATAAATCAGACATCGCCATTTCCTGCGCGTTCGGCTGTGGCTTTTTCCTGAGCACGATAGCGGGCCAAGGCCGCCACGCCTTCGGCCATGCGCCGTTCCCAAGCGTCCTGCGCGTTGATGTGCGGTAATCGACCTCGTTCCTGTTTGAATTGCAAAGCCCGTTGCGCGAGCTCACGCGCCTCGTCGATTGGAATGGTAAGTCGCTTGGCCGCAATCGTTGCCTGTACTTGGCGGAGCGTCTTCTCGTCCATTGCCTTAGCGAGAATGGCATAGGCCGCCTCAAAAGGGTTGATGCGGTCAATGAGATCAATATCCAGGTCGCGCACGTTCACAAACCGCCGGACGCCTTCAATAAGCGCCATACTGCCGGTGCCCTCAGAACCGACTGGTTTGTCACTTACCATATGTTGTTTGGCTTGCTGGGTGAGGTTCAGGGTCGCCACCGCATGCTGGCGGACAGCCTCCTGATCGGTCTCGGTCAACTCGGGATAGCGCTCGCGGACAATCTTGCCCATACGCAACTGCGTCAATTCCTCAGGCAGCGTATTCTCTTGATCAAAGAGACCACGCTCCAAAGCAGATTTATCTTGCACAAAGGCGGTGATGACTTCGTTTAGATCTTCGCGGCAGATACGGCTTGCCTCGGGGCTTTGGGGCATCGCAAGTCCCCCGATCTCGACATGATACTGACCGGTCGCCTCATTGACGCCAACATTGGTGGCGCCCTCTACGTATCCACTCGGACCGTAATCAAAATCCCCCTGGGGCCCGGCGTTTTTCGGCGTAAACTCAAAGCGGGGCGCTAAGACCTGCTCCATCAAGAGGCTTGCCGCAATAGCCTTGAGGGTATCGTTGATCGCATCGACCACGGTGGTTTCGATAGCATCCGGTTCGGCGATTAGATTGGTAAAGCGGGCCCTTTCCTTGCCAGGGGCATCGCGTGTGGCACGGCCAATGATCTGGACAATCTCGGTGAGACTACTGCGATAGCCGATGGTCAAGGCATGCTCGCACCAGATCCAATCGAATCCTTCCTTGGCCATGCCCAGCGCGATAATGATATCCACATGGTCGCGGTTGCCTCGTTGCGCCGGGTCTTTTAAGGCGGATAGCACCTGGGAGCGCTTGGCGGGATCCCCATCATCGACGAGGTCAGCAACCTTAATAACCCTCCCATTCGGGTCACCGGACCGCTCAATGAGGTGAAATCCGGTCACGGGATCCACCCCTTGCCAGGTGCCGAGGGCATCCATGATCTCCTCGACCTCTTTGTGTTTGTCTTTGAGGCTCTCGCGCGAATTGACATTCGGGATATGCACGATGGTCTTGAGCGACGCATCGAGCACCTTCATGATCGCGTCCAGATAGCGGCCTGTATAGAAGAAATAGCCGATGTCGAGGGATTTGAGGTACTCGTAACCGTTTAACTGTTCATAATAGGTGTAGGTCACCGTCTCAAAGCGGGCCTCATCGGAAGGCGCGAGCACCGCCGCGGCATCCCCCCGAAAATAAGACCCCGTCATGGCGACGATATGGGTCTTGTCGCGGGCCAGAAAGAGCGCAAGCTGACTTCCCAGCCGATTGTCTGGGTGGCTGCTGATGTGGTGAAACTCATCGACCGCAATGAGCCGATTATCAAAAGCCTCCACGCCGAGATCATCGACGGCGAAACGGAAGGTGGCGTGGGTGCAGATCAACACCCGGTCATCGCTTGCGAGGAATTGACCGACCGCCTGGACCTTGGAGTGGGCGATACGCGGTTCATCGGCGCCCGGCGCATTGCACAGATTCCATTGGGGCTTAACGGTCCAGTCCCACCAAAAACCGGCCTCGCTTAAAGGTTCGTCAGCAAAACTACCCCCTATTGAGCGTTCGGGTACGACGATAATGGCTTGTTTGAGCCCCTGGTTATGGAGCTTATCAAGAGCAATAAACATCAAGGCCCGCGACTTCCCCGAGGCTGGGGGCGACTTCAGGAGCAGATATGGTTCACCGCGTTTGGTATAGGCGCGCTCCTGCATGGGCCGCATCCCTAGGGCATTGATCCTACTCGATGCGCCACTGCGATTGGTTGCAATCGACACCGAGGGGACCGTGTACCGGTTAGTGGGATTGTCAGGGGTACTCATGGTTGGGTCTTCCTTGTCTTCTTGCCCGCGGTTTGGGTTCCGGTCATCTTGGCGTACAGATCAAACAATTTCTCCAAGCGCTCGGTATCGTTCCGAAACCGACGGCCGATATAGATACGCTCAAGCACCTCGTCATTGCTTTCATGGGCATGACGCAGATTCTCCGGCATGTGGTCGGGGTCGTAGAGATCAGCAATAGTGGCCGGAAAATGCGCCTCGCGGGCCAACAGAATGTCTTCCGCACAGCGGGTCAGATCGGCTTTGTTTTGCTCTGTTAATAATGGTACAGGGAAGGTGTTCCAGCCCAAGGTGTTGGAGTATCGGAAATCCGTTTTTAGCTTGCCGCAGACCGTTGCAATCCAGACCAGATGCAGGCGCGAGGCGAGTAGCGCCATGTTCCAGAGGGGGGCGTCGTAGAGGGCAAAAGCGAGATTGCTTACTATCGCGCCTGGTGGCAAATAACCAACTGGAAGATATTCACGACTTTCGGACGAGACACTGGGCATGATGATGCTACGCTCGTCGCCCCTTTGGCGGACCTCGCCAAAGCGGTACGGAAACCGAGCAAGGTCTTTGGTCGTCTTTCGATCAGATGCCAACCGCTGTTCTCGTACCCCCTTGAAACGAGCGCGTAGCCATGCGTTTTCGTTAGCACTTTCATACTGATCATCCGTAACCCAAACGCACCGTCTTTCGATACCCCGGATAAACTCTTGTGAGCCGAGAAACGGGCGAATAAACGTCGTCGGCACATCGTGCTCCCTTACGGCTGAGTGAGCCTGATCCACATTCAGTAATAGGTTTCCGCCGTCATTCGGCATATTGCCGAAGCTCATTTCAGTCAGATCATTTATCGGGCGGGAGATGGGCCTAACAAGCACATTAGGGCCCGGCACAAGATAGGCGTTGATGTTGTTAACGACTTTGATATTAGTATCTGCGTTATCCGCTGCAGAAAAAAGCCGCCGGGTCTTGTTCGAGCTATTTGAGATAGCCACGATAACAACGGTTACTCCGGCATTGTAGGTTGCAAGATTCGCCCACTTGAACGAGGAGTAGGCAAAGACGATTTCGTGGCCAAGCGAAAAAATAAGCGACCACAATGTATCAACCTGCCTCCCCTGACAGATGGAATTCGTCGCCACGAACGCCGCCACGGTTTGCGTTTTTGTACCGTACTCTGCCGCCTTCATAAACCATCCTGACACGTAATCGAGCGATTTCCAGCTCTTCGTGCGCGGCTCGAAGACGACCTTGAGGTCAGATTTTTGTGCTTCCGTCTGCCATTGACTTCCACGATATGGTGGATTCCCACAGATATACGTTTCACCACCCTCGTTCTCAAAATCAATCTCGGCCTGATCAAGCGGTGTCTGAAAGAGATCGTCCGAAACAACCCTAACCCCTGTACCTGTCGGCGGACAAATGCTGAGCCAATCCAATTGCAACGCATTGCCGCAAGTGATCCAGTTTTCGGTCGCAAGCGGCAGAAATCCGTCCAGCGCCAGGGCCTGACCGCGGTAAAGGACATTGCACTGGTATTCGGCAATGGTGAGTGCCAATCGTGCAATCTTTGCCGGAAAATCGCGTAACTCGATCCCCCGAAAGTTGGTGAGAGGGATTTCTGTAGGACGATCTGACTCGCCGCGGCGCGTGTTGATCTCCGCCTCGATCGCGCGCATCTGTTTATAGGCGATCACCAGAAAGTTGCCGGAGCCACAGGCGGGATCGAAGACGCGGATGTGGCTTATGCGCTTGCGCAGGTTCAACAGCAGGCGGGGATTGCTGCCGGCGGCCTCCAACTGGGCACGCAGATCATCTAGAAAAAGAGGGTTTAGCACCTTCAGGATATTGGGCACGCTTGTGTAGTGCATGCCTAAGGCCTCGCGTTCCCCTTCATCGGCCACCGCCTGGATCATGGAGCCGAAGATGTCCGGGTTGATGTGCGCCCAGTCCAGATGCCCGGCGTGGAAGAGGTAGGTGCGGGCAATACGTGAGAAGCGTGGGACCTCGGTACTGCCGGCAAAGAGGCCGCCGTTGACGTAGGGAAAGGGCTGCGACCAAGACGGCAGCGATGCGGCAGAACGTGCAGTATCTCGCATGTTCATGGCGCGAAACAGTATGCCCATAACCTCATGCGTGTTGGTCCCGTCACGCTCGGTCATCTGCTCAAGGGTGCGCGTAAAAAGGTCGTCGCCATTAAAGATACGGGTGTCTTCAGCAAAAAAACAGAAGATAAGACGCGCCATAAAGTGATTGAGATCATGACGGCGGGTCTCGGTGGCCCACTCGGGGTTATCTTTCAGCAGCTCCACATAGAGTTTGTTCAGTCGCCCCGTGGCGCGGACGTCGATGGGGTTATTCTTGATCTCTTGGATCGACGCAATACCAGCGAGTGGCAAGAAAAAGCCAAAGTACTGGGCGAGATCGCAATAATTGCAGGCGAGGGTGTCACCACCGACGAGATCTTCCGCCTCCAGCGTCTGGCCATCGGTAGCGAGGATGAATTTCGCTTTGGCGCTTATGGTCTTGGGGTGATCACGCAGCGTCTGTAATAGGGCGCCTACGGTGCCGGGCGCACAGACTACAATATGGATGTTATTGCGTTGAAGCACCCCGCCTGGGACATCGGAGGCATTCGTCTCGCCCTTGCGCAGGCGATTGATGGTGGTTTCTTTGTTGTCGAAGGCAGCCAGAAAGGCGAACGCAAACTCATCCCGATCAAAAGGCTGGCGGGCTAAATCGGAGACGGCGGCTTCGATCTCGACGGCGTTCATGGGGCATTGTGCCTATTACGTGTCATTGTCTCTGTGTCAGCGTCAGCGTCTGTCACTGCTGCCCGATGGGCGCTTGCGTGCAGGGGATCATATCCCATTAGCGAACGATAACAACCGTTCTATATTGTTTCGAAACATCTCCTTAGGATCGGGTTGGCCCACAAAACCCATATATTGATGGTACATTTGCGCGTCGATCGTCGGACGGCCACCTACTCCGACACGGTAAATGTCCCATGCTCTATCAAAGGCTTTCCGATGCCATCGATGGATAAACGGTCTAAACGTTTCTTTAGCTGCCTGCAGCTTCGGGAAAACCGAACGCAGATGCTGATTGATATCCGACGGCCATTCTGGGGCGATAGGGTAAATGCCAATGAATGCCAGGAGAACTTCATTATAAAAGACTTTTTTCGCGTGCGCGGTACGAGATTTCCTGTCTCTAGCTAACGCTAACCAATGGTCAACCAAAGATTTAACGATATCATCTACGATAAAGGCCATACTTTACCTCAACCTCCCCACCAAATCTTTCGCCTTCAAGTGAGTATATCGCTTGAGCATCTGCAGGGTCTTATGCCCTGTAATCGCCGCCACTTCCATAGGATTCAATCCCTTCTCAAAAAGCCTGCTCGTGGCCTCATGCCGCAGATCATGGAAGGTGAGCCCTTCGATGCCCGCGGCCTTGCAGGTCTCGGCAAAGCCTCGACTGATAGATGCTGCATGAATAGCAAAAACACGGCCGTCGATACGTCGTGGCAGTGTGTCCAAGGTTGTCAGCGCTCGTGTCGATAACGGCAC
>JAJZZU010000436.1 GCA_021797365.1 Pseudomonadota bacterium
TGCCCGACGGGCGATTCCTGCTGCGTATCGAAGACAGCGACCGCGCACGCGCGAGCCCTGTGTTCGAGCGCGCCCTGCGCGTCGATCTCGAGTGGCTGGGGTTCGGCGCCTATATCGACGAGGCCGCCGTTTGGCGCCAATCGGAGCGTGGCGCGGTCTACGACGATTTCCTTCAGAAGCTCGCGCACGATAACCTCGTCTATCCGTGTTTTTGCACAGAGTCGGAGCTGGCCGCGGAACGCGCGAGCCTGCGCGCGCGGGGGCTGCCGCCGCGCTACGGCGGCCGATGCGCGGCGCTTGATCCAGCCGATGCGTGTTCCCGGGTCGCCGCGGGAGAGGCGGCGGTGTGGCGCTTCCGGGTCCCGCCGGGGCAGGAGGTGGCGTTCTGCGATGCCGTGCGCGGCCCGCAGCGCGTGGCCACCGACCTCCTGGGCGACTTCGTCGTGCGTCGTGCCCAGGGCGAGGCCATGTTTTTCTTTGCCAACGCCCTGGATGATGCCCTGTCCGGTGTCACCTTGGTGCTGCGCGGCGAAGACCACCTGGCCAATACCCCGCGCCAGATCCTGATATTGCGCGCCCTCGGCCTGCCAGTCCCCGAGTACGGCCATCTGCCGCTGGTAGTGAGCGCGGGTGGGGTGCCGTTGTCCAAGCGCGATGGGGCCGGCAGTCTTGCGGCCTTGCGCGAGGAAGGCTTCCTGCCGCTTGCGGTCATCAATTACCTGGCGCGCCTGGGCGCGGTGGTCGGGTCGGAGCGGCTGCTGCCCCTGATAGAGCTCGCTCAGGCCTTCGATTGCCGGCGAATCGGGCACGCCCCGGCGCGCTACGACCGGGAGCAGTTGCTCCATTGGCAACGGCTGGCGATGGCCGCGACCCCGGTGGCCGAATGGCTGCCGTGGGTCGAGGAGGATGTCCCGGAGGCCGAGCGGCTGCGGTTCGTGGAGGCCGTGTGCCCCAATGCCCTCTTCCCAGAGGATTTCCGTCGCTGGGCTGGGATCGTGTATGGTGAGCGCCGGACCCTGGACGAGGACGCGCGCGCGGCGATCGCGGCGGCGGGCGCGGAATTCTTTCGCGCGGCGGTCGGGCACCTGGATGCGGGCGGTGCGGCCGGCGATCTGCCGGCGGTCCTGAAGGCCGCGGGCCATAGCGGCCGGCGACTCTTTCATGGCCTGCGCGCCGCCCTGACCGGCCGGCTCGCGGGCCCGGAACTCAAGGATATACTGGCCCTGATGCCGCGCACGCTGGTGGCGCGGCGTCTTCGCGAATGTGGAAGCACCGATGCTCAAGATCTATAACACTCTAACGCGCGCCAAGGATCCATTCGTGCCCTTGGAGCCTGGCCATGTACGGATTTATGTGTGCGGGGTCACGGTCTACGACCGCTGCCATCTCGGCCATGGGCGCGTATTCGTCGTATTCGATACGGTGGTGCGTTATTTGCGCCACCTCGGCTATCGCGTGACCTACGTGCGCAATATCACGGATATCGACGATAAGATCATCAATCGCGCAAAGGAAAACGGTGAGGATATTGCAGGGCTGACCGAGCGCACCATCGCCGCCATGACCGAGGACACTACGGCGCTTCTGGTGGCGCCCCCCGATCACGAGCCACGCGCCACCCGCCATATCGATCACATGACGGCCATGATCGAGCGGTTGATGGCCAAGGATTATGCCTATCAGGGCCCTAATGGCGATGTGTATTTTCATGTGCGCCGCTTCCCCCGCTATGGACGCCTTTCGGGACGCACGCTCGACGATCTGAAGGTGGGCGCGCGGGTCGAGGCGGATGAGGCCAAGGATGATCCTCTGGATTTCGTGCTCTGGAAGTCGGCGCGGGCGCACGAGCCTGCGTGGCCTTCGCCGTTTGGGCCCGGCCGGCCGGGATGGCACATCGAGTGCTCGGCGATGGCCGCGCACTGCCTGGGTGACCATTTCGACATCCATGGCGGGGGGCTCGACCTGACCTTTCCGCATCACGAAAACGAGATTGCCCAGAGCGAGGCGGCCAATGATGTGACGTTCGCCGATACCTGGATGCACGTTGGCTTCGTGCGTACGAATGGCGAGAAGATGGCCAAGTCTCTGGGGAATTTTCGCACGCTGCACGATCTTTTGGCGGTGTTCGACGGCGAGGTGCTCCGCTATTTCCTGCTCGCCAGTCACTATCGCAGCCCGCTGAACTACGACGACGAGTCGATCGGGCAATGCCGCGAGGCCCTGACGCGCCTCTATCAGGCGTTGAAGGATGCCCCGGACGGGGAGCCCGAGAGCGACTCCGACTATGCGCGGAGGTTTCGTGCGGCCATGGACGATGATTTCAATACCCCGGGGGCGCTCGCCGTACTGTTCGAGATGGGGCATGCCATCCAGCGGGCGCGCGAACAGGGCGATGCCGCGGCGGTGGGGCGACTGGCGGCCACGCTACGGTTATTGGCCGGGACGCTCGGTCTGCTGACGCGACCGCCGGCGGCATTCCTGCAGGGGACCGGGGACCACGAGGATATCGAGGCGTTGGTGGCCCTGCGCGATCAGGCACGGCGCGAGCGGCAGTGGGCGCGATCCG
>JAJZZU010000437.1 GCA_021797365.1 Pseudomonadota bacterium
CGCTCCTATTAACATACTCGCAAGGTCCTGGACCAGGACGATCAAACGCGTTTCTGGCAAAAGTTGCGGATGGACCGTGGTGCGTATCTCGTGGTCCTTTCCGCTTGCCAGGAGCAGCTGGAGCGCGGCGCGCGCGGCCTGACCGCTTCGGGCCCGCCCGGTAATGGCGGCATAGTCCTTGAAGGGCGCTTTGACATCAAAGCCCACCCAATCGAGGTCTGGTAGCAAATGTTCCAAGCGGCGCGGTGTCACGCCGGCCGTATGGAGAGCGGTTTTGAGCCCCATCGCGCGGACTTCCCGCAAGACAGGACGGAGAGCCCCAGCTTGCGCCAAAGGCTCGCCTCCGCTCACCACAACGGCCTCCAGAAGGCCTTCACGGCGCTTCAGGAAGTCTCGGACCGTGGCCCACGACAAACCGCCCGTGGGTGGCTGCAGATGATGGTTATGGCAGTATCGGCACCGCCAGGGACAGCCGCCACAGAAGATCGTAGCGGCCATATGCCCGGGATAGTCGACACTGCTCCAGGGTGTTATTCCCCCTAAGCGAAGCCCGTGGGCATGCTGCGCGGTGTTCCGTTTTTCTGTGGTCATGTGTCACCTTTTTAGGGTTCGTTCCGATGACGAAAAATGTTCATCAGTCGGTGATTTATGGCCGATCGGCATGAAATGCTGTTCTTGTACGCGCTCAGCTAGCGCGCCCTTGCGGGAAGAAACCGTCTTGTTTTGGGCCCCTCACAAAGGGACCAAAAAAAGACGGGGCGTTATGCCGCCGTCTCGAAAACCGCCCGGCTTCGGCCGGGCGGATACTGCCCCGGGTGTCAGTATTCCACCCGTGTGATTTCCGCATTTTCTGGCGCGAGCTCCGCCGCCTCCCGGTAGATATCCTGCAGAGAGACGGTTCGCTGCTCACCTTTGTTGTTGACGGCGACCGCGTAGCCGACTAGGTAACGCAGCTTTTCGGCGCCGACCTCCATGAAAATGGCAACCTCGCCGTCGGCCAAAAAAGGTGCGACCGTGCCCTGGAGATCGAACTCGACATCCTCGCACTCGTCTTCGTCATGGTAGCTGGTCGGCCATCCGGCCCCATCTTCGTTGCGGCCCGAAAGCATAAAGCGGCCATCGCGCTCGACGATCTCGATGTCGGCGATGGGGCTCAGGCCAGCCTTGAAGGCCTCCGGATCTTTGACCCGGAAGTAATTCGTCCGGCAGGACGCGAGATAGTTAGCCATGGGCCACCTCCCCCGATTCGTCATGCGCCACATGAGCGACCGAACCGAAGAGTTCCGCAAGATCATCAGACTGAAGATCCTGCTCGACACGGATCGTGGCGACCTCCGCGCCTGCCTGCATCGCGCATTCGATAGTGTAGGCCGCCGCCGAGATGGCGGCTTGAACCGCGCCCGAGGAATCAGGGGCGTGCACCGCCCAGGCGTACTCGTCTAAGGCCAGTTCCGCCAAATAACGAGTGATTACCGTCCCTGACGCCCCCGCATATCGTTCTGCTCGCTTGGCGCAACGGAGCGCGAATTCCGTGAGTCCGTCACGATTGTCGCGCTGGGCGGCAAGTATTTCCTGGGTCGTTTCCATAGAGTGTTCTCCTGGTGATTTACGGAGCTGGGGTGCTCTCGGAAGGATCCGGCGGGACCTCATCCGACAGTTTGGAGACATCCCCGTCTTCGTAGGAATAATCCTCGTAGTCGTCATCCTGCTCCAGGATGGCGTGGGTCTCGGGATCCCGGACGGTGATATCGAAATCGTCGAGACAGCCGATCCCGACATTGAGATGCAAGGTGTCAAGGGCTTGGCCCACCTGCGTTCCTTCGGGTCCCTCTGGAACCTGGCACTCGTAGACGCCAACGACGCCCTCGTCTTCTTTGTCGTCCAGAACGGTGCTGATTTGTTTGACGTAGATATGAAGCGTCCTCATAGGTTTCTCCCAATGCGTTTGGTTTTTCCCTTAAAATACGCCGAGTTCCTGGAACGAAACCGCTGTATGGCCGGCCACCAGGATATGGTCCAGAAGACGGACGTCGACCAATGCCAAGGCCTCGCGCAACCGTTTCGTTACATTCCGGTCGGCCAGGCTCGGTTCCGGCATGCCGGAGGGATGGTTGTGCGCCACGATAAGGGCTGCGGCGTTGCGCGCCAGCGACTCTTTTACCACTTCCCGGGGATAGATCTTCGATTCGGAGACGGTGCCGCGAAAAAGCTCAACGTACTCGATCAGCCGGTGTTTCGCATCAAGAAAGAGCACCGCGAAGATTT
Source organism: Pseudomonadota bacterium (assembly GCA_021797365.1). The sequence continues at coordinate 2,266 of JAJZZU010000437.1, forward strand.
CGCATTCCCGCCCGGCCAGTTTGCCGCTGAGATAGTCCTTGGCGATTTTCGGGTCGCTGAACGACGTCCCTCGACGCATGATTCGATCAATAATGGCGCGGGCCGCCGCCAGAATCTGGTCCGGCGACGCCACGTTATAGTGGCCCTGCGCGTCGCGGACCATCAATGTGTTCTCTGGGACGGAACCCCGTACCTTTCGTCGCGGTATGGCTAGGTCGTCTCCTTTTGTTGAGCGGCTCTCGAGCCCGCGGGTGGCGCGCGACCTGGTGCGCCGGGCATTCACCCGTTTCCGGTT
>JAJZZU010000438.1 GCA_021797365.1 Pseudomonadota bacterium
GGCGCACCCCTGGATCGCCGCCTGGTGTGGGACCGGCTGTTTTTGCACGTTGAGCCGCGAGGGTGAGTAAGGATATGTCGACCGTAGAATCACAGACACGAGACAACCTAAAGGCCCCGGTACGACCCGGTGTCTTATCGCTCGTAATCAAGGACCGCAATGCCTTATACACGGCCTACATGCCGTTTCTGAAAGGCGGTGGCCTGTTCATACCGAGCAACAAACCCTACAAGCTCGGCGACGAAGTCTTCATGCTGCTCACGCTCATCGATAGCAAAGAGAAGGTACCGGTTGCAGGCCACGTCGTCTGGGTAACGCCTCAGGATGCGCCTGGTGGACGGGCACCGGGCATCGGCATCCAATTTAGCGCCAAGGATGCCGAGGTCGCGCGCACCAAGATCGAGACCCTCCTCATAGGCCAATTGCAATCGGATCGCCCGACCCATACGATGTAGGGATGCCGTTAGTCGATTCGCACTGCCATCTCCATTTCGCACCACTGCGTGACGATATCGACGCCCTATTGGCGCGCGCCCACGAACGCGGCGTGTCACATATGCTGTGCGTCAGCGTCGGGCTCTCGGATATCGGGCCCATACAGGACATCATGCGCCGGGACCCGAGCGTCTTCGGCTCGGTCGGTATCCACCCCAATGAGGCGGGCGGCACGGATTCGCTCTTCGAAACCCTCACGCACTTGGGCGCATACGAGGGCATCGTGGCCCTCGGTGAGACCGGCCTTGATTATTATCGATTGGAGGGGCAGGACGTCACCCGCCAACAGACACAGTTTCGCCAACATATCGCGGCCGCCCGGCGGGTGGCCAAGCCGCTCATCATTCATACGCGCGAGGCCGCCGCCGATACCCTGCAGATCCTGCGCGACGAGCAGGCGCGCGATATCGGGGGCGTCCTGCATTGCTTCACCGAGAGCGCGGATTTCGCGCGCCAGGTCCTCGATCTCAACTTCTATATCTCGTTCTCGGGAATAGTCACCTTCAAGAACGCGCAGACCCTGCGGGATGTCGCGCGCCTCGTGCCGGAAGATCGCCTCCTGATCGAGACCGACGCCCCGTATCTGGCCCCCATTCCGCACCGCGGGCAACCGAACGAGCCATCCTACGTCTCCCATGTCGCGCAATGCCTGGCGGATGTCCGGGGCGTGTCCCGGGAGCGGATCGCAGAGATCACCACGCACAATTTCTTCAGGCTCTTCAAGGACGCGGTGCCGGTCGACTCGGCCAGTGCGGGCCTCGCGGCATCGTCGGTAATAGCGACCGATCCCTCGCACGAATAAGCCAGAATAATACTGTTACATCAGTGTCTTACGTAAGACTCCTGATGGAGTGTATGCGCCCACCCGAGGAGTGGCCCCCAAGCCATTATGCGGACATGCGTTTGTGCCGACGGCGCTCGAAGAGATAGGCAATCATCAGATACAGATAGACCACCATGTAGATATTGGTGGTACCGAGCATATCCCCGCGGTTGCCGGTACTTCCGAGCTGGTAAGGACCACCCCAGCCCTCGGCCGTCGTCCATATCCCGAAGGAATACAGAAATCCGATCGGCAGAAACCATTCCTGCCAGCGCTTCAGGAGCAGGCTCGCCGCCAGAACCGTCTCGATGGCCGCTGCGAAGATACCAAACGCGGTCTGTCCTACGAGCTGGATCGCCGATATAAAAAACCCGATATAGGCCGCGATCCAGGCGGGCTGCCCGACATCGGCTTGTTGCAGATAGGACAGGCTATGTTCAAAAAACGCCGGCTCCCATTTCCAGAACGCATCGAATGCCCACAAAAGCCCGAACAGGATGCGCACGACCTCGATACGCCCGGTGCCGACCACAGGTTGCGATTTCGGTCCGACGGCAAGTCGCTGCTCCGAAGGCACCGACAGAACCGCCAAGAATACGAGCGCATACACGATGGCGGTTCCCGGATCTGTGGAACCGGGCTGGAAGGGGCCGCCCAGACCTCCCACGGTCACCCACAGCGCGAGGCTGTAGACGATCCCCAGGCGCGCCATGGGCCGCACTGCGAAGCCCGTGATGAGCGAGATCGCGAGCAGGCCATCCAGAACTATGGTGCCGATCGCCACGTGGCGCGGACCCAGCACGGTCACCACATGGATGGCGCCATGAAGGAAGGCCTGCACTACATGCGGCTGCCCTTTGAGCCGCTTGACGATGGATGTCAGAAAATGGCCCACATAAGCGCTGTTGGCCTCGAGTAGCGTATTGATCAGCCAGATCACACCAAAGAGGATGCGCATCCCGGCAAAGGCTAGCTCCTGATTCCCGGTGTAACGTGACGATCGGTCCTCAAACATGCAACAAGCTCTCCTTCCGCTGTGGTTGCCAATAAGATATTGCCCTCTCGCAATCGGACTATAGTACAAAGGCATGGTGCCTGCCCACCGCCCCATGGCCCCGGCCTCCGTCTATCCCCGCAGCCGCGTCCTCGGCTCGGCCCCCGACCCGCCCCGCCGGCACGAGCTGTACGCCCCGATCCCTGTCGGTACGCAACATGATCCCTGTCGGCACGCAACAT
>JAJZZU010000043.1 GCA_021797365.1 Pseudomonadota bacterium
GGCCGGGGAGGGGAGGGGTGGGGGTGTGACATCCTGTTTGCCGAACCCGAGGATCCGGTCATCCTGCGGGCGGACGCGACCCCGGCCGACTGTGCGCGATTCTTCACCATCCTTGATGACTGCACGGGCCTTGCGGCGGGTGGTACCGTGCCAAACGAGACGCTCCCGTTTTACTACGGGCACTTTCTGTTCCTGAGCTACGAACTTGTCACGGCATGGGAGTCGCGACTGGCATCACTTCCCTTGCCGGCGGATGTGCCGCTCGCCTGGCTACAGGGCTTTTCAGGGGCGGTTTTGCGGGAGCGGTACGCGGGCCGCGCGATCATCACCGGCAGGGATGCGTCGGTGGTCGCGAGGATCGCCGCCGATCTCAAGCACCTTCCTGCCACGAGGCCATGGTCGCCGATAGCACTCGAGCATCTGAATGAAGACCCCCCCGAGGACTATGAGCGGGGAGTGCGCGACATTCAGGCGCGCATCACCCATGGGGAGATCTTCCAGGCCAACCTGTCCCGCCGCTATTCCGGGCGTATCCGCGCCGGTACCCCGGCCGGTGCGCTGCTCGAGGGCCTGCGCGGGCATAACCCGGCACCATTTTCCGCGATGGCGCGGCTTGGCGACACCCTGATCGCAAGCGCGTCTCCCGAGCGGCTCCTCAGGCGCTGGCGATCACAGGTGACGACCCAGCCCATTGCCGGGACCTGTGCGCGCGGTCCCGGGGCCCTGGCCGACGAATCGGCGCGGCGCGGTTTACGCACCGACCCCAAGGAGCGCGCCGAGCATCTCATGCTCGTCGATCTCGAACGTAACGATCTCGGTCGCGTGTGCGTGCCCGGCAGCGTCCGGGTCCCGGAGTTCATGCGCATCGAGAGCTTTGCGACCGTCCACCATCTGGTGTCCGACGTGGAGGGCACGTTGCGTGGCGATATCCGGCCATCGCATCTCATTCGTGCGCTGTTTCCGGGCGGCTCCATTACCGGCTGTCCGAAGATACACTGCATGGGGATCCTGGCGCGGAACGAGCGCCGCGCGCGCGGCGCCTACACCGGCAGCCTCGGCTATATCAACGAGCGCGGCGACATCGACCTCAACATCCTGATCCGCACGCTCGTGGTGCGTGGACCCGAGATCGAGTTTCGCGTGGGGGCCGGGATCGTCGCCGATTCCGATCCGAAACGGGAATTGCTCGAGACCCAGGCCAAGGCTGCGGGCCTTGTGCGCGCCCTGGGGATCACCGGTCATTGCTGATCGCCAAGCCAGTCATGACCGAGAACCCCCCATCCCGCGCGCATCCCCGCCATCGGTTCCCGGCGCCGCAGCCCACGGCATACGCGAGCCGCGACGGATCCGCGACATGAATCCGCTTGCGAGCCTCGTGAACGGCCGCGCACAGTCGCTTATGGCCGTGACAAGCCGTCTGCAGTATGGGGACGGACTGTTTGAGACGGTGGCCATTCACAACGGCCGCCTGCTCTTGTGGTCCCAACATGTGCGACGGCTCATGGCCGGCATCGAACGACTGGGGCTCGCCCCCATCGATGCCGCGCTCCTCACCGCCGAGGCCGAAGGCTTGGCGGCCGCACACAGCCCCGCTATCCTGAAGATCATCGTGGTGCGCGGGACCAAGGGGCGAGGTTACCGGCCGGCGGCCGCCGCGACCGACCGCATCCTGACGCTGTGGCCCTGGCCCAACCGTCCGGCAGACGAGCAGGCGCCGGTCTTCTGGTGCCGTACCGCGCTTGCGCGGCAGCCGCTCCTGGCCGGCCTCAAGCATTTGAACAGGCTCGAGCAGGTCCTGGCGCAGCGGGAATTTGTCGACCCCTATTGGGAAGGATTGATGCAGGACACGCAGGGATGGGTGATAGAAGGGACCATGACCAACCTGTTCGTGGTCGAGGGCGGCATCCTGACGACACCGATCCTTGATCAGGCGGGGGTCGCGGGGGTGATGCGCGATCAGGTGATGAGGCGCGCGCGCGAATCGGGTATGGTGGTGCGCCTCGACAATCTGACGAGCACGCGGGTCATGGAGGCAGACGAGGTCTTTTTAAGCAATTCGGTGATCGGTGTACGCCCGGTCCTATGTCTTGCCGAGCGCCGGTGGCGACGCGCTCCCGTGACATCGCGGATGGCGGAGATCCTGAGGGCCTGTGGCGATGCGCCCGCTCTCTAAGTGGGGCCTCGGCGCCCTGGTCGTGTGTGGCCTCTCGGCGGCCGGATGGTATCTGCTCGCCGATCGCCCGCTGCATCCGGGCGTAAAGACCTTCCACCTACCCACCGGGACCACCATGCGCGCCTTCGCGGAACTGCTTCAAAGGCGCCACGTAATCGATTCCGCAAACACCTTCGTGGCGCTTGCGGAGCTCACGGGGGAGGGCGATGCCTTGAAGACCGGCGTGTACCGGTTTCCCGACCCGACAACCCCCCTTGGTATCCTGCACAGGGTGGTGACCGGGCAGGTCGTCGAATATCCGCTCACGCTCGTGCCCGGCTGGACGTTCCATCAGGTGCGGCAGGCCTTGGCCCGCGCGCCGCATCTCACAGACGACGTGGGGGGCCGCTCGCATGCCGCGGTGCGCGCCGCGCTGCATATGCATGCAAGCCTCCAGGGGGCGTTTTTCCCGGACACCTACTACTATACCTATGGGGCATCGGCCACGTCGGTACTGGCGCGCGCCCGCAAACGCCTGCGCGCGCTGCTCGGTAAGGACTGGCGCAAACGCGCCCCCGACCTGCCTCTGCGCACGCCGCAGCAGGCCCTGATCCTGGCATCCCTCATCGAGAAGGAGACCGCCAAGGCCGGCGAGCGGCGCAAGATCGCGGGCGTGTTCGTCAACCGCCTGCGTCTTGGTATGCGGCTTGAAACCGACCCCACGGTGATCTTCGGTCTCGGCAAACGCTACCACGGGGTCCTCACCAGCACCGATCTCGCATACCCGAGCCCCTACAACACCTACCTCCATTATGGGCTGCCGCCAACACCCATCGGCCTATGCAGCGCCCGCACCCTTTATGCCGCGCTCCACCCCGACAAGACGCGTGCCTTGTATTTTGTGGCCACCGGACGCGGAGGTCATGTATTCTCTGATACTCTCCAGGCGCAAGACGAGGCAATCCGTAAGTATGAGATCGACAGCACCCCGCCGGCCGTTGTTCCTGAGTCTCGAGGGGCTCGACGGGTCGGGCAAGACCACGCAAATCGATCGCGTCGCAGACTTCTGCGAACACCATAACGCCGCGGGCGTCGTGGTGACCCGGGAGCCTGGAGGGACGGAAGTCGGGGAGCGCATTCGCCATATCCTGCTGGAACACGCCTCACTGCACGCGCAAACCGAGCTTCTGCTGGTGTTCGCGGCGCGCATACAGCACGTCAAGGCGGTGATCGCCCCGGCGCTGGCGCTCGGCAAGACCGTCGTCTGCGACCGCTACCTGGACGCCACCTACGCCTATCAAGGCTACGGGCGAGGCCTCGACATCTCCTTGATAGACGCCATGACACGCCTCCTCGACATCCCGCTGCCAGACCTCACCTTCTATTTCGATGTACCCGTGCCCGTGGCCTTGGCGCGACGCGCGGGACGCGCCGCTGATCGCATCGAGGCCGAGGGTGAGGAGTTTTTCGGGCGGGTGCGCGAAGGTTATCGCCGGCGGGCTCAGGACGATCCGGGGCGCTTTGTCGTCATACCCGCCACGGGGTCCTTGACCGAGGTCGGAGAGGCCGTGGACGCGGCCCTTGCAGGGCGCTGGTAGATCGCCATGTTGCCTTGGCAGAAGGCGGCATGGGACCGCGTAGGCGACATAGAGCGCCTACCCCACGCGCTGCTTTTAAGTGGACCACCCGGCATTGGAAAACGCCTGTTCGCCGAGCGCCTCGCGCGCCGGCTGGTGTGCGAGCACACCACGGCCTGCGATGCCTGTCGTGCCTGCCGACTGGCCGCAAACGACAATCATCCGGACGTTCTGATCGTGCGCCCGCAAGAGGGCAAGACCGAGATCACAGTCGACGATGCCCGGGCCCTCAATCAGTTTCTGGTGCTGACACCCCATCTCGCAACGCGCCGCGTGGTGCTCGTCGTCGACGCCGACCGCCTCAACCGATCGGCCTCGAATGCAATCCTAAAGACCCTCGAAGAACCGCCCTCCGGCAGTTATCTGCTCTTGGTCAGCGATGCCCCGACCCGCCTCTTGCCCACCATCCGCTCGCGCTGCCAAAACCTGATCCTGCCACGACCGACAGAAGAGGAGGGGCTTTCCTACCTGCAGGCCCATCAGCGGCCGGACCCGGGAGGGCTGTTGGCATTGGCCCACGGGGCGCCGCTACGCGCCCTGGCATGGCCGCACGACGCACCCGCCATGGCGCAACGACTCTTCGCGAGCCTGGAGGCCGTGGCCCTGGGCCGCGACTCGGCACTGGAGGCTACCGAGGCCTGGCAGGCCAGCGACATGGAGATGGGATTGGCCTTCCTGACGGAGATCGCAACCGCCGTGACGCAGGTGGCACTGACTGGAACCATCGCCCGGGGCTGGCAGGGCGCCCAGGAAGGGCGCTTGCGTGCTTTGGCGGCTCGACTAGACTTGGAGCAAATGCTCGGCCTCTGGGATGAGGCGCTCGAGACCCGGGGTCTGCTCAACGCACCCCTGGATCGCCGTCTGATGTGGGACCGGCTGTTTTTGCATGTTGAGCCGCGAGGGTGAGTAGTGATATGTCGACCGTAGAATCACAGACACGAGACAACCTAAAGGCCCCGGTACGTCCCGGCGTCTTATCGCTCGTAATCAAGGACCGCAATGCCTTGTACACCGCTTACATGCCGTTTCTGAAAGGCGGTGGCCTGTTCATACCGAGCAACAAACCCTACAAGCTCGGCGATGAAGTCTTCATGCTGCTCACCCTCATCGACAGCAAAGAGAAGGTGCCGGTCGCAGGCCACGTCGTCTGGGTGACGCCTCAGGACGCGCCCGGTGGACGAGCACCGGGTATCGGCATCCAATTTAGCGCCAAGGACGCCGAGGTCGCGCGCACCAAGATCGAGACCCTTCTCATAGGCCAATTGCAATCGGATCGCCCGACCCATACGATGTAGGGATGCCGTTAGTCGATTCGCACTGCCATCTCCATTTCGCCCCGCTGCGCGACGATATCGACGCCGTCTTGGCGCGCGCCCACGAACGCGGCGTGTCCCATATGCTGTGCGTCAGTGTTGGACTCTCGGATATCGGGCCCATACAGGATGTCATGCGCCGGGACCCGAGCGTCTTCGGCTCGGTCGGCATCCACCCCAATGAGGCGGGCGGCACGGATTCGCTCTTCGATGACCTCGCGCGCCTGAGCACGCACGAGGGCATCGTTGCGCTCGGTGAGACCGGCCTTGATTACTATCGATTGGAGGGGCAGGACGTCACCCGCCAACAGACGCAGTTTCGCCTGCACATCGCGGCGGCCCGGCATGTCGCCAAGCCGCTCATCATCCATACGCGCGAGGCCGCCGCCGATACCCTGCAGATCCTGCGCGACGAACACGCACGCGATATCGGGGGCGTCCTGCATTGCTTCACCGAGAGCGCGGATTTCGCGCGCCAGGTCCTCGATCTCAACTTCTGTATCTCATTCTCGGGAATAGTCACCTTCAAGAGCGCGCAGGCGCTGCGGGATGTCGCGCGCCTCGTACCGGAAGATCGCCTCCTGATCGAGACCGACGCCCCGTATCTGGCCCCCGTTCCGCACCGCGGGCAATCGAACGAGCCGTCCTACGTCTCCCATGTCGCGCAATGCCTGGCGGACGTCCGGGGTGTGTCCTGGGAACGGATCGCAGAGACCACCGCGGACAATTTCTTCAGGCTTTTCAAGGATGCGGCCGCTGATCCGCGCCGCACATAAGCCATGTAACGCTTTTACATCAAAGCGTTACGTAATATTTCTGATGTGGTTTATGCGCGCACCCGAGGACTGGTCCCTAAGCCCTTATGTGGACATGCGTTTACGCCGACGGCGCTCGAAGAGATAGGCGATCATCAGATACAGGTAGACCACCATGTAGATATTGGTGGTGCCAAGCATATCCCCGCGGTTGCCGGTGCTTCCGGGCTGGTAAGGACCGCCCCAGCCCTCGGCCGTCGTCCATATCCCGAAGGAATACAGAAATCCGATCGGTAGAAACCATTCCTGCCAGCGCTTCAGGAGCAGGCTCGCCGCCAGAACCGTCTCGATGACTGCCGCGAAGACACCAAACACGGTCTGCCCCACGAGTTGGATCGCCGCGATGAAGAACCCGATATAGGCGGCAACCCAGGCGGGCTGGCCGACCTCGGCTTGTTGCAGATAGGACAGGCTATGTTCGAAAAATGCCGGCTGCCATTTCCAGAACGCATCGAATGCCCACAAAAGCCCGAACAGGATGCGCACGATCTCGATGCGTCCGGTCCCGACCACGGGCTGCGATTTCGGTCCGATGGCAAGTCGCTGCTCCGAAGGCACCGACAGAACCGCCAAGAATACGAGCGCATACACGATGGCGGTTCCCGGATCCGTGGAGCCGGGCTGAAAGGGGCCGCCCAGGCCTCCCACGGTCACCCAGAGCGCGAGGCTGTAGACGATCCCCAGGCGCGCCATGGGCCGCACCGCGAAGCCCGTGATGAGCGAGATCGCGAGCAGCCCATCCAGAACTACGGTGCCGATCGCCACGTGGCGCGGACCCAGCACGGTCACGACATGAATGACGCCATGAAGGAAGGCCTGCACCACGTGCGGTTGCCCCTTGAGCCGCTTGACGATGGATGTCAGAAAACGGCCCACGTAAGCGCTATTGGCCTCGAGTATCGTGTTGATCAGCCAGATCACACCAAAGAGGATACGCATTCCGGCAAAGGCCAGCTCCTGACTCCCGGTGTAACGTGACGATCGGTCCTCAAACATGCAACAGGCTCTCCTTTCCCTGCGGTTGCCAATAAGATATTGCTCCCTCGCAATCGGACTATAGTACAAAGGCATGGTGCCTGCCCACCGCCCCATCGCCCCGACTTGCGCATATCGCCGTCTTCGGCTCGGTCCCGGACCAGTCCCGCCCGCACGCGCTTCGCGCACGTGCCGTGGAAGGCCCGTGGGAGATGGGGGAGGAGGGGACGATACCCGGTTCACGAAAAAGCGCGGAGGCCACAAGCCTCGCTGCGGACAGGGCCATGGCCTCCATGCAAGGCAGGGCCCATACGACGGCAAGTGGACTCGTCGTCCGGCCTGCCGCTCCTTTCATCGATCCGGCGGCCGTCGCCCCTCATGGGCCCTTGGCGCGCTCAAAAGCTGCGTCTACCATGCCTTCCGCCCGTCCATCGGGAACATCCCCCACGGGCGCGCTAAAAGGAGCGAGGAGTCCATCATGTCGAAATCCCTGAGGTTTCCGAAAATCCTGGCTCGCGGTCTGTTCATCCTCGCCGGGACGAGCATTCTGGCCGGCTGCTTCTTTGCCCCGCCAGGTGACTACGAGCACCATGGATGTTACCGGTGTGGTGACTATGACCATCATTATGATCATCGCGACCATCGCGACGATCGGGGCGATGACTGACGCGTCGCATCCCGAGATTCTGTCTTCGCGTTCCCGCCTGGGCCGACAACCCAGGCGGTTCCCAAAGATCCCCGAGCACACCCCATCGTCCCTAACCCCAAGCGGAATCCACGCCCGCACATAGATCGCCCGGCAGCAAGAAGCCCTCGGGTCTGCGGACTGTAGACGGCAGCCGGCTTCACCATTCAAGTGTCTCTCGCGGCACGCGCCTGCGGTCGCCACACCTCCTGCAAGGTTCAGGGGCGCGACGCGTCGTCCTCGGGTTCGCCACCGCAGGCCCAAGACCGTGGCCGCATCCAGCGCCGTCCGGGGCCGCCCCGGACGACTCCCATTGGTTCGTATAATGTATATTATGTTAACTCAAAGACGCCAGAACATAAGGCGAGTTAATGCCAACTCGCCTTTGAGCCCTTATCGCAGCGTTACGGACTCGGTCGCCACTCGTATCAGGAGCCCTGCTTCTCCCTCGCCGGGCCGGGGTCGGGGCCAGCCCCGCATCAAGGTCGCGGATAGCGTGCCCGGCCTGACACATATCCCCCGCACGATTTCTGCGCGATAATGTGCGACGCGAGGTCATCATGGAGGAGCATAATCAATGAACACGAACGAAGGGCTGTTGGATCGCGTCATCCGCGTCATCATCGGAGTGGTCTTGATCGCGCTGGCAGTAACCGGTCGGTGGACGCCTTGGGGATGGATCGGGGTCCTGCCTCTCATCACGGGCCTTGTGGGGTTCTGCGGCCTTTACCAGATACTCGGCATCAAGACCTGTCCCGTAAGGACGGAAAAGCATCGGCCGTCGTAAACGGCAACATTTCTTGGCGGCGACCGAAACGACGTCAGCGGCTTTTTCGGTTATGGCAAGGCGTGTGCGCGTGGGAGGACCGCGGGCTTGTATTATCGTGCAGGACGTGCAACTTCGGGAGGAACTCGATGGCAGAGACGATCAGCGGAAGTGCCTTTCAGGCCGCGTTGACTGGCCCTTTCAGCGGTATCGTGAGCTGGGCACAGCTCACGGAACTGTGGGCCACGGTCCGCGCATGCCCGGAGGGATGGTATATCTATGCGATCGGCGAACCCGTGCCCACCGGCGCGGCCGACCCTAAGGCCCTGATACGATTCACCGAGGAGATCGATACGCTTTTGCGGCGCGAGCATCGCGAGGACTACTGTGGCATCGTCTACGCCGACGACAAGACGCAGCCGAGCTTCATCAAGATCTTCGACCCCCACAACCTGGGGAGCTCGTGCGGCAGCTCCGGCGTAAAGACCCTGCCGGGATGGCTATTGACGCGTATGCCTCCGGAAACACTGGCCGATCCCCGACCCTTGCCGGAAAGCCGGAAGCGCTGGTGGCGGGGACTTTTTCAACGCCAGTCCGCCTAAGGGCGGTTTTGCCTTTAGGTTGCATCTGCCATAATCCCCGCATGCATGATGGGGATGTGCGGTCATAATTGCGCCCCGCGCCCCGCCCCTATTCTCGGCCCATTGCGGGTCGCGGCCCGGCATGCGGAGAAAGGGAATTGCCAAAAGCGATCGATCTCTATACAAGCCCCGGATGCCCGGATTGCGCGGCGCTGAAGGCGTGGTTTGCGGCACACGACATAACATTCATGGAACACGACTTGAGCCGACCGGGGGCCGCCGATAAGGCCAAGACGGAATTCGGTGTGCGCATCGCCCCCATCACGGTCTATGAGGGACAGGTGTTCTACGGAACCGCCCAGGAGCAATTACCGCGATTGCAGCGCCTCTTCGGCCTCGATTGAACGGACCTGCCCCGTCTAAACCGCCTCGATCTTCCGCGAAGGTGCGCGAACACGCTTAAGAAACCAGATTAAGACATTTTAGTAAGAACCTATTTCCCAACGATTTATTTGAGGATAAGTCTTTCCATGGGATACGCGCGACTCCCGCGCGAAGCGCGGCTTCTGATCGTTATTCGGGCCGCGCGTAGCGTAGGCCAAGGGGCGCTTGTCGTGGACTTCGCGCTCTATTTGCACGCGCTCCACTGGTCCGCCCCCGCAATCGGGGGGCTTTTTATGGTGGCGCTGCTGGCGTCGGCGACGCTCGCGCTGTTCGTGGGACCGTTATCCGATACACGCGGGCGTAAGGCCTTCTTGCAGGCCTATGAGTGGGTCCAGATGGCCGCGGCCCTCATGGCGCTCACGGATTCGCGCAGCGCCGTGCTTGCGATCGCGGCCATTCTTGGCGGCTTTGGCCACGGCTTGAATGGGGGCGCCGGCCCTTTTGCGCCGGTCGAGCTCGCCTGGCTTTCCGAGATGGTCGAGGCCCGGGACCGTGCCGCGGTCTATAGCCTGAACACGGCCATGGGGTTTTCGGGTATGGCGCTGGGGGCGCTGCTCGCTGCGCTCCCTTCCTTTCTGGGAACCCTCCTCCCGGGACCGCTTGCCTATCGTCCGCTGTTTCTTCTGGTGCTTTTGGGCGCCCTGCTCGGCCTTGTCCTGCTGCGCGCCATCCCCGAGGTCGCGCGACTGGAACCAGGCCAGAAGCACGATACTGATGATACCAGGGCCGTGGCGGATGCCTTGACGCGCGCCGAGAACCGCAAGCTCCTCAAACTTTTCGGGATCAATGCGCTAAACGGCATAGGCATAGGTTTCATGGGGCCGTTGATGGCCTACTGGTTTGCGATCCGGTTTCACCATGGCCCTTTAAGCATCGGGCCCATCATGAGCGTGGCATTGATCGTCACCGCCGTCTCCTCACTCCTGGTAGGTCGCCTGACGCGTCGTTACGGGGTCGTAAAATCCGTGCTCGTGATGCGCTATCTGGGGCTTGCGGTGTTGCTGATACTGCCGCTTTCACCCTCTTTCCCGATAGCGGCGATCCTTTACATCATCCGCTCGGCGCTCAATCGTGGCACGGCCGGTGCGCGCCAGGCGCTCAATCTTGGCCTCGTCCGTGGCCATCGGCGCGGGCTGGCCGCGAGCCTCAACAACGTCGCGGTCCAGATGCCACGCGCCGTGGGGCCCGTATTCGCGGGCCTCCTCTATCATGCCGGCTTTCTCGCACTCCCATTCTTCATTGGTGGCGGCTTCCAGGCGATCTACCTCGTCCTCTACCGTCGCCTGTTTCGGGATTCGCCATCGGTGCCGCTCACCTCCCCTTCCGAGTAACCATTAAGCGGCGTTATCAATGGTGACCTCAAACCGTTCAAGCGGAATCGCGCGACGCCAAGACGACCACCCGGCGCTGAGGGAGCAATTAGTCAATTGGTGCGCCGTGGAAATCCAGGCTAGCCGTGCCTCGGGCCGGGCTCGTCCAACAGCCGGTTTAGATCGCGGCTCGCTACGCTCTCGCGATCTAACCTTATCCGTTATCGCTTTGCAGGGGAACCTCACCCTTATTTGAGGAGCAGCAAGATACTTGACCCTCATGGCCGCGTGGACTAATGTGCACCTTTACGTACACGTCAGATTATGTGCGTGGACGGTCGTGACGGATGGCAGCAAGAGGCGTGCGTGGCCGCCGCAGTCGTCCAATACAACCATGACGCGAAGTGTGTTCGCCGGAGGAAACCGATATGTCCGATTACGATAAAGCGCTTGATGCCCGCGGGCTCAACTGTCCATTACCCATTCTTCGAACGAAGAAAGCCTTGACCGACCTCTCACCGGGCCAAGTTTTGCAGATCGTGGCAACTGATCCGGGGGCCATCAAGGATTTCCAGGCTTTTGCCGCACAGACCGGCAACGAATTGATTGCATCCCATGAGGGCAATGGGGAGTTCGTTTTTTTACTACGAAAGAAGTCTCATCAATAGAGCGGCGCAGCCGGATGGAGGCTCACCATGGAGACAAGATCCATGTCTTGCGTAAAGGTCCTGATCCATATCGACGAAGAGCTTGATGAGATGCACATGCGTTGTGTGTCCGAGTACTTGATGAAGATACCGGGGACCGCGGAGGTCGCGTATGACGCGCAACGAAGCCATCTGTTGTTGGCAAGTTACGATCCCAAGACGGTATCCGCCGAAACCTTGCTGCGGTCGGTAGGAACACAGGGTTTGCGCGCGCAACTGGTCGGATTGTAGTGTCTTGACTCACCGCCAACGCGCGGGGTCCGGGGATGGCTCAACGAAGACCTTGAAGATCGGCGAAGCGGCACGCATCCTCAAAACCACGCCACGGACGCTGCGTTTCTATGAGGAGCTGGGCCTGCTAGCGCCCGCGCGCAGCATAGGAAAGACTCGCTGTTATACGACGAGCGACATCTCCCGCCTCCACGCGGCCTTGAGCTTAACGGAGCTGGGCATCGGCCTGCGCGCTGTGATCGCACTGGCCGATGCTAGACCCAGTAGCCGCACGGGGGGTACGGCAAGTCGCAAGGTCGATCGTCTTTTCGCCGAAATGCGACGCGACATTGAAGCCAAGAGGGCTCGATGCGAGACGATCTTGCACCAGATCAATGCCGCCGAAGCCTTGGTGCGCCAATGTTTTGGTTGCCAGGAGCCGCCGCGGCACGATAGGTGCCGCGCTTGTCCCGTGGCACGCCATGTCGACGATGTGCCACTCTTGCGGCTTGTCTGGGACCAAAACGGCCCAGACATGCGATCCTGAGTCGAGGCCCCAGCGGCTGATCCAGGGGCCGCGGTTTTGCCACTATTGGTGTCTCCCGCCGCTACGCCAGTCACTGGCGCTCTCTTCCCTATACTTATCCCGGCACCCTCCTTGACCCTGTACCAGGGTACGGACCCTAGACTCGTCGCATCAAAAAACTGGCGAGTCCTACAGCCATGACTGAACAGACCATTGAAATTCCGGTAACAGGCATGACCTGTGACCATTGCGCGGCGACCATCGAGAAGGCCTTGACAGCCTTGCCCGGCGTTAAGGCTCAAGTCTCTTATCCGAAAGCAACCGCCACTATCGAAAGCCTGGGTCGCACCGCTTTGCCGGAGATCGTTCAGGCCATACAGGCGGCCGGATATGGCGCATCCCTTCCGTATCGTGCGTCGGTGCCGATAACCAAAGAAGGCCTTCGCGACGGGCCGCATGTGGCTATTATCGGCAGCGGCTCGGCGGCCTTCGCGTGTGCCATTCGTGCCGTCGAGCGGGGGGGGCGCGTGACCATGATTGAAGGCTATACGGTCATCGGCGGGACCTGCGTCAATGTGGGT